>CAZZLI010000094.1:0-11411 GCA_964655055.1 uncultured Ferruginibacter sp. | reverse complement strand
ACAATTTATATCACGATCGATGGTTTCGAAGAATTCGAACCATTAGTGCTAAGTGGAAAATTACAGTCCACCGGTAACTTCAATCTTGAGCTTAGCTCATACACAGGCACATCAATTATAAATATTAAAGGAGCCTTCTTGAATGACACAGTAGTTAATTTGGAACTAAACAACATAAGAGGTATTAATTTAGGTAATTTAGAATTTAAGGAATACACAAACAATCAAAAAAATAATTTAATGTTGACACCCATAAGTTATTACAAAAGCAAGTTAGATATTGGACCAGGCCAAGATTCAATTTGGGAAATTGGAGACACATGCTTGTCTTACCTTAACATAAATACTTTTAAATTTAAAGGAACTGTAGCTAAAGAAATAAGCAATATAGTCGACTCATTTATAAATCCTGAGCATAAGGAAAACTTAGATTTTTATTTTCGTAACTATAACCCAGCATGGGGTCATACTGACATCAGACTATCTGTTTTCTACTTTGATGAACAATTTATAACCCTTCAGGTTTACCTTGAAGAAAAAGGTTATGGTGCAACTCATTCCGACTATGAAATAAAATACCTGAATTATGATAAAAACAGGAATAAATTAATAAAAATGAACGATATATTTCCTGAGTCCTCTTTACCTGAAATTGAAAATATATTCAAACAAAAATTTATTGAACTTAATAAAAACAACGATGACGGCGTTGTTATCTCACACTTCAACGATTTTCATCTTCCGGAATCATTTGCGATATCTAGAAAGGGTATTTTATTTCAATTTCAACCTGGCGAAATGGGATCTTTTTCCTCTGGCGCTATGAACCTTTTTCTACCCTATTCCAAAATAGGTGCGTTAATGTTTAAAAATGAAACGACAAAAACTCTTATGGAAAACTAATTTTTTTTATTGATAGCTTATCCAATTTTCACAACCCCATTTTTAATTTTACTATGAAAGCACCTAGATTCGCTCGAATCAAAATAGTTCACAAATAATAAAAATGGTTATGAAATACTTCAATTTTTCGTTTTTGATTTTAGGATCTGTATTTCTCACTTCCTGTCAAAACCAACAGGAAATAACTCAGTCTAAAGAAAAGCAGAAAAGAAATTTTTCACTGGGAGGTAAAATATTTGTCATAGGTCCAAGCATAGATACAGCCAATGCAAGGGCTTATGGCGAATGCGATTGTTGCATGAGCCAAGTAGCTTTCTTGAATGATAGTATATTTATTAGCATAAACGAGTGCATGTTTAATAATGGCTATTACAAAGGGCGTTATAGGGCTACTGATGATACAGTCGAATTGATATCCGACCCATTATATATTTCTGCGGAAGCTGATAAACGACTATCAGAAGAAGGTTTACATAAAGTCAGACTTATTATCTCAAGGGGTGATGAAACAAAATATTTATGGACTGGATTCAATTTAATGGGTAAAAAATGCTACAAAACAGATATGGACTCATTTTCATTTGCTACCCAGGATACAATAAATTTGAAATCTTTTTTTGCAAATTTGAAATCTGAGAGCGATAGCATATCCCAAGTTCTAGGAATTGATTTTTAATCGCTTAAAGATGATTAGATTTTCCTATTTTGTTCAAATCGGGTAAAGTAACCTTCGGAATCATAAATAGTTCATTAATTGCTCAAAAATTTCATACCATCGGCTGCTTCTGTACTATACTCAGAATTAAAAACACATGACCATCCGCCTGCAACAGGTTTATCCTGCCTATCTCGACGCAACCCAGGTGGAGCGCTCTTCGCTGTGGAAGAAAGACCTTGAATTCAAAAAAGGGGAAAAGATCCACATCATCGCGCCGAGCGGCAGTGGCAAGACCTCGCTGATTCATTTCCTCTATGGCATGCGGAGTGATTTTGAAGGCCACATCAGTCACTACGGGCGTTCACTCAAAGAGATGGACACCGAGTCGCTGGCCACGCTGAGAAAAAAAAACATCAGCATCGTTTTCCAGGACCTCCGTCTTTTTCCGGAACATACCGTAATGCAGAACATCGAGGTGAAACGTGCGCTTGAGCCCTTTCATACTGAGAGTCGCATCGGCAGCATGTTGCAGCGGCTGGGGCTTGTGACAAAAGCTCGTTCGCTATGCCGTCACTGCAGTTACGGCGAACAGCAGCGGATCGCCATCATCCGCAGCCTGCAGCAACCCTTCGATTTCCTGCTGCTCGACGAACCCTTCAGCCACCTCGATGAGAACAACCGGAAACGCGCCATGGCGCTGATTGAAGAAGAAGCCGACCAGCGTGGCGCCTGCATCCTCTTCGCCGACCTGAAGGAAATCGATTACTTCCATTTCGACCGGAAAATCTACCTCTGAATAGCATCGATACAACATGCCCATCTCCTACAAAACCATAGCGCCCTTCATCAGCCGGCAGAAAAGCTGGAGCAAATGGCTGAGCTGGGGTGGGCTTGGCATCGGGGTATTGCTGCTACTCTGCGCCCTGCAGATGTATTTCAACATCCAAACCCTGCTCCGCGACCGGCAACCGGTACAGGACGGATACGATTACATTTCGGTGACCAAACTGATCACCAACGACAATATGGGTGAAGACCACAGTTTTTCGGAGGAAGAAATCGCCGAACTGAAAAAGCAGCCCTTCATCGCCGATGCCGCACCGTTGCTGGCCAACAAGTTTCTGGTAAAAGCCACCGGCAGCAGCCTGGTTCCCTTCACTACCGATCTTTTCCTGGAGTCCATCGACAACAGTTTCATCGACACCATACCGGCCGATTTCAGCTGGAAGGAAGGACAGGATGTGCTGCCCTGCATCATGTCGGCCGAATACCTGGAAATGTACAACACCGTGTTTGCCCCCAGCAAGGACCTGCCGCAGTTTTCGCGCGAAAGCATCTCTTCGGTATATGTGCAGATTGCCTGCTATGGCAACAATGGCGAAACCCTGCTGTTCAAAGGAAGAGTGGCCGGCCTCAGCGACCGCATCAATTCGGTACTGGTGCCCGCCAATTTTCTGGAATGGGCAAACCGGCGGCTGTCAGGACCCGGTAAGCAACAGGCACAGCGGGTGTTTTTGCGTACCAAGGACGCCAATAGCGTGGAACTGCTGAACTTCCTGCAATCCAAACAATATCAGGTGAACAAGGACAAGACCAAATTCGGACGGGTGAAGCAGGTGCTTGCAGGTGTGATGACGGCATTGAGCGGATTCGGCCTGCTGGTGATTTTGCTGGCCATGGTGTTGTTTTCCTTCTACCTGCAACTGATGATTGCCAACAGCCGCGAAAACCTGTTGCTGCTGCTCACGCTCGGCTATTCGCCGGCCTGGCTCAGCCGGAAAGTGGCCTCGCGGTGGATTCCCGTATATGCAATCATCATCGCCTCCGCTCTTTTGGGCGCACTCGCCTTCCAGTATGCTTTCAGCAAATATGCCTTCAAAGGAAGGGAAGACCTTTCATCGAACCTGCATTGGTCCGTATATACCGTAGCCCTGCTGCTGCTCATCATCTGCACGTTCGTCAACCACCGCCTGATCGGCAAAACTTTGGGAAAGTTGAAATAATTCCAACATGAATAATCAGCCGGAGCATGATCGCACCCGTGTGCCAGAAACCCGGAATAAACATTGAACCTTGAACATTGAACCTTGAACATTAAACCTTGAACATTGAACATTGAACATTGAACCTTGAACATTGAACATTGAACAAACCTCTCAAACGCCTTAAACCATTCAAACCCCCTCATACACCACAGCAGCCCCCTGCCCCACTCCCACACACATAGTGGATACGCCATAACCGCCACCGGAGCGACGCAGTTCATGCAGCAAGGTTGTGCTGATACGAGCCCCGCTGCAACCGAGCGGATGACCGAGTGCGATGGCGCCACCGTTCACATTCACCAAAGATGCATCGAGATTCAGGTCGCGGATACAGGCCAGAGACTGGGAAGCGAAGGCCTCGTTCAGTTCAAACAAGCGGATATCACTAACGGTAAGGCCTGCACGAAGCAGGGCTTTCTGTACAGCCGGAACGGGCCCGATGCCCATGATATCGGGCGACACGCCGGCCACCGCCATGGAAACCACCCGGGCCAGGGGCTTGAGGGCGAACCGCTTCACCGCGGATTCAGATGCCAGCAGCAAGGCCGAAGCCCCGTCGTTGATGCCGCTGCTGTTGCCCGCCGTCACTGTTCCATCGGGCACGAATGCTGGTTGCAGCGCGGCCAGCTTCTCCAGTGTGGTTGCACGCGGATGCTCATCCACCGCAAACTCAGCCGTGCCCTTTCCCGCAGGCACCTGCACCGGAATCAGTTCATCGGCAAATTTTCCCGCAGCCGCAGCGGCCGCATATTTCTGCTGGCTGCCCAGGGCAAAACGGTCCTGCTCCTCGCGGGAGATCTTCCATTGTTTGGCTATATTCTCGGCGGTTTCGCCCATGGTATAGGGATGATGGAGGGCCGAAAGTTTTTTGTTGATGAAGCGCCAGCCCATGGTGGTATCGAAAAGTTGGGCCTCACGGCCAAATGCCGAGGATTGCTTGGGCAGTACAAAGGGCGCACGGGTCATATTTTCCACGCCACAGGCCACGTAGAGTTCCCCTTCGCCACAGGCAATGGCCCTGGCCGCATCCATGATGGCCTGCAGCCCGCTGGCACAGAGCCGGTTCACCGTGCAACCGGCCACCGATACGGGCAAGCCGGCCAGCAAGGCGGCCATGCGCGCCACATTGCGGTTGTCTTCACCGCTCTGGTTGGCAGCCCCGGCAATCACCTCCTCAATGGCCTCAGGATCAACCGTGGCATTGCGTGCAAGCAAACCCTTGATGGCATGGGCCAGCAAGTCGTCGGGGCGAACAGCACTCAGCGAACCGCCATAGCGGCCGATGGGTGTACGGACGGCATCAATCACATAAACGGGCTGTATGGTCATGGCAAGTAATTATTGAATGGAAAATAAACATGTGGTGTCAAATTTATTGATTTATGCTTTCAGCGGTCCAAAAGAAGTCGTTGACTGCTGTTGAAAAATTGTTTTCCACGTTTACTTCTTGTTTTTGCATATTGCAGTACAAACCACAAAACACATGCAATCCGATAAAGCACAAGCCAAGAACAGCGGCCTCAGCAAACTTTTTGTGGAATTCTTTGAAAGCGAGAAAGCCGGCGGCCTGATACTGGTAGGCTGCACCCTTGTTTCGCTGATCATAGCCAACAGTTCGCTCGGGCATGCCTATAAGGAGTTCTGGCACTACCCTATTGCTGGCGAGGGCATTGAGCATTGGATCAACGACGGGCTGATGGCCATCTTCTTCCTCATGATCGGGCTGGAACTCGAACGCGAGGTATATCAGGGCGAACTGTCCAGCCTCAAGAATGCCCTGCTTCCGGTGGCCGGGGCCTTGGGTGGCATGCTCATTCCTGCGGGCATTTTCATCTTCTTCAATGCCGGCACACCCACACAGGCCGGAGCCGGAATCCCTATGGCTACCGATATCGCTTTCGCCTTGGGCATCCTTTCACTATTGGGCAGCCGGGTACCGGCCTCGCTGAAAATTTTTCTCACAGCGCTGGCGGTCATCGATGACCTGGGCGCCATCATCATCATCGCGTTGTTTTACAGCAAGGGAATCATCATAAGCAATCTGCTGATTTCACTGGGAATTTTCGGTGTGCTTCTGGTACTTAACCGCCTCAAAGTGCACAACCTCATCCCCTATCTGATCGGCGGTGTGTTCATGTGGTACTTCATGCTGCACTCGGGGGTGCATGCCAGTATCACCGGGGTACTGCTTGCGTTCGCCATTCCGTTCAGCGACGGCAGCGAAAAATCGCCCTCCACAATCTTGCAACATGCGCTGCATAATCTCGTCAACTTCATCATACTGCCGCTGTTTGCACTGGCTAATACGGCCATTGTGATCGGAACAGGATGGTACAAGCCCATCCTGCAGCCCATAGGAGCTGGCATCATTGTGGGGCTGTCGCTGGGAAAACCACTGGGCATACTGCTCTTCAGCTGGCTGGCGGTGAAACTCCGGCTCTCACCGCTGCCCGCGGATATCAATTGGAAATACATCGGTGGGGCAGGACTGCTGGGCGGCATCGGGTTCACCATGTCCATCTTCATCACCCTGCTCGCCTTCGATGATGCGTTGACGGTGGACCAGTCCAAAATCATGGTACTCATCGCATCGCTGATTTCGGGTGTGGCCGGATTTCTTGTGCTGAAATGGGCTTCGGTTACCGATAAAAATCAATGATTCAGGTGCGGATCCGTACAAAGTTTCTGGCAGGCATTTTTTCAGTCATTCAGTTTCACCACTTTACCCGACAGCTTTCGTCCCGGCTGGGTTTTCGCAATCATAGGCTTCAATTTTAAAACTGCTTCAAGCGAAACCCCGACGTATAAAAGAGCTAATACGAAAATGAAGTATAAATTAATTAGCCCGAAATTTTCCCGTATAATACCGATGTGATAGCTGTTTGGGCCAATATTATTGGTTCATTACAGATATCCAATCGGTATAACGGCCGTGTACACCCACGTCCGGGTTTAAATAACCATAGCAAGTTAGTCGTTGATTATGAAAATGCATTCATTGTCGGGGTTTCGCAACGGGTTCTTTTTTAGTTTCAAGAGTATTCGGGCGAAAACCCCGCCGGGACCCCAGCCTGTGCTATTTTTCGTAAATAACTATGTCGAGTCCTTTTACCGAACCAAGTTGTTTGTCGGATGTAATTAATGGAATGTTAAGCACCATTGAGGTGGCAGCAATAATGCAATCAGGCAGTTTTAGATTTGAGGATCTTCTTATTTCAATTGTGGCCTTCTTGATCTCTTCTGATATATTTTCAATTCTTAGTTCGTTTAAAAAAGAGGATATTGATTTTGTTTCCTTTGGGGTAATATTCTTGAAGGATAATAGTTCTAGTTCTGAAATGACCGAGATGAATAATTCCTTTCCATTTAGAAACGAGGCGAGTGTTTCATCTCCACCGAGCACATACAAAACAGTATTCGTGTCCAGCAGTAATCTATTGCCATTCATTTCTTAAGCTCTTTTGAATTTTCAAGGCATCTCCCTTAAGCTTGATCTTGCCACAATACTTCATTACATCAACACCTTCTACGGCCTTGAGTTTTTTTTCAATTGACTCGATGTCTTTTTTTGAGGCGCCTTTTTTTAATACCAGAACCATTTTTGCGCTGATTTTGAGTAAAATTAAATTAATTCCGCAACAAATTTATACTGGCTTTCGTCCCGGCGGGGTTTTCGCAATCATACGCTTGAATTATAAACTGCTTAAAGCGAAACCCCGACGTATAAAAGAGCTAATATGAAAATGATGTATAAATCAGCCTGAAATTTTCCCGTATAATGCCGATGTGATAGCTGTTTGGGCCAATATTTTTGGCCCATTACAGATATCCAATCGGTATAACGGCCGTATACACCCACATCCGGCCTTAAATCACCATAGCAAATGAGTCGTTGATTATGTTAAGCGTATTCAACGTCGGGGTTTCGCAACGGGTTCATTTTTAGTTTCAAGAGTATTCGGGCGAAAACCCCGCCGGGACAGCAAAGTTTCTGGCAGGCATTTTTTCAGTCATTCAGTTTCACCACTTTACCCGACAGCTGTTTGCCGGCTTCCGTAGTTACCTGAATGATGTAGGTGCCGGATGCCAGAGCCGGCGGACGGATGGTGAGCAGGGTGTTGGGTGTTACGCGTTTGTTTTCCAGCAACCGGCCGCTGGCGTCGAAAAGGGCATAAGATCTGATCCGGCTGTTGCGCAGCGAGACATTCAGCTGATCGCCAAAGGGATTGGGATAAATGCTGAGCTTTTCTTCGCCCGTATTTTTTTCATAAACCGTAAGCTTGATCCTATAAACAGGCCGATCGGGGTTATTGGTAGCAACATGTAGATAAGCGGTCCGGGACTGGGTATCGGCCACACGGCAAACCAGGGGAAGGGAGAAACTGCTGTTTGCATTCAACTGTTGCGGCCGGGCAGCCGCATAAAACGCATCCACATCACCGGTAAGGTAAACGGCATTGATCTGCAGGGGCAGGTTGCCGGTATTCTTCATTTCGAGCAATACCTCGTTTTCCTGTAACAGCGGCGGACGCCCATAATCAACCACCCCGCCATCCGGAAAAAATACACGATTGCGATACACCGCATACGCACGCACTGCGCCGATTCCGGTTCCCCAAAGCCGCAGTGGAAATGTACCGGTGTGCCCGTCGTTGCTTACAATCCT
This sequence comes from uncultured Ferruginibacter sp., assembly GCA_964655055.1. GTDB lineage: Bacteria > Bacteroidota > Bacteroidia > Chitinophagales > Chitinophagaceae > Ferruginibacter. The sequence continues at coordinate 3,139 of CAZZLI010000094.1, read as the reverse complement.
CAGCGTTGATGGATAAGCACCTGCTGCCCCGGGGTGAAAACGGATGGTTAGCACCGCCCTGCCACCCGGATCAACCGAATTCCTGTCCAGCACATAGGACCAGCCCGTTGCTCCATCAAGTACGATCTGGCTCATGGACAAAGGCTGTGTCCCCTGATTGTACAAGTGAATGATACGCGAGAGGGTATCGCCCGAAAGGGTGGACTGGAATTGCAAACTGTCGTCGGCGGCCAATTGGGTTTCCGTTTCATCAGCGGCAACCCCTCTCACGGATATGAGCGGACCGCCGATACGCACCTTGCGGCTCACGCTGTCGGGAAAGCTGCCGTTCTTATAGGCCGCGTATAACGTCACCGTATAAACGCCCGGTGTATTGTACACATGAACAGGTTGCGCTTCGTTGGAAACCGACCCGTCACCGAACCGCCACAGGTAACGGTAGCGCTTGAAGTTCTGCCAATGATAGGTGCCGAAAAGCGGCAACTTGTTCGATTCGTTTTTGAAGGTTACCCTGCCGGTGGCGTTATCGATGGAATCGATGAGGAAATCGGGCCGGGGATCGTAATAGCCCTGGTTCCATTGCGGCAACTGCTGGTGCACCACTTCGTGTACGGCATTCCTGATGCGGAGCGCCCAATCGCCCGGAAGACCCGGATTAAAGGTGATGGCCTGTGCCGATTTGCGGAACAGCATGTTGTAGAACGTACAGGCGGCCGCATAAGAACCCGCGGGGGAAGGATGGGATTCGTCGTTGTTGTACAATTCAATATCCGGATGACTGCTTCGGATCTTCCGCCACACTGCGCCTACGGCTGCCAGGGGAAGCCGCTCCCGGAAATAGTCATTCGGACCGGCCATCTGCCTGTAATTCTGTTGCAAGAGTGAATCCATACCCAGATAGGTACAGTAATAGCCAGCCTGTGGAAACTGGTTGCAATAACTGGGCAGCCCGTTCTTCCGTCCCCAGGTCATGTACAGCATGGGAATGCCACCTTCCTGGTCAATATGCGATTTGAGGTCCGACACGCTTTGCACATTGTTGGGCTCGAACGCATTTGGCGCAATGTTATAGGGGTCGTTACAAACCGCCGCACCCAAAATACTTTGCTGCTGGATGACTACATAGTCCCATTGCGGTTCGGCCATGCGGTCCAGGCTTACCTGATTGTTGAGGTGGTCGGAAAAGGTATAACCTCCGGGCGTGTTTTCGGCATAAATCACGGTATCACCGGCCGAGAGGGCTGCAGTTCTGAGCAGCAGGGGCAGGTTGTTGGCCGATATATAGCTGTTGCCCAAAAACAGCACCCGCACGGTTCGGGGCTGCGCGAAGGCCGGAACATGCATCGCTGATACAAGCAGCAGGGGCAAAAGGGTTTTGAGCAGCTTCATGATCAGGGATTCATGTTGAGTTTGAGCAGGAAGATGGAAGTGGATACATAATTGAAAAACACGGGATCGGCCGTCATAGCCGGGTTTCGAAGTCTTACGGTATCCGGACCGGGATCGTAGTCGCAATCGTCAGCATGGCTGAACGTGCCTAGTACAATCAAGTTGCCGGACCGGTCCACCGTCCAGTCGCCGACCACTTCGTTGCCCACACCGCCGAAATGGAGCAGGGAAACCAGATTCTCGTAATCGTCGGTACGCACCACCAAAAAATCGTTCATGCCCCGGGCCAGGAAACTGCCGGCACCAGACTGGTCGTCGTACCGGTAGCGCAATGTATCGTTGGTGGTGTTCAGGTCTCCGGGGCTAAAGGTGCCCGCGATACTGGCAGCCTTCAAATGACCGCTGCGTCCGTAATTTTTTCCGCTGGCGAAAAGACTCTGATTCCGGGCCAGTACAAAGCGGCCCGAGGTATCGAAGTCGGCCATATAGCCAGGATATCCGGGCGAGCCGGAAACGATGAAGGAGTCGGGTCCGGGATTGGCATCCAGGGAATGGTTGGCGGGCAGATAGCCGCCGGTTCGGATGCGGTTCTTATAAAGACTCAGGGTTCCACCCGGGAAGGGCTTGGTACAGATCCGGGTTCCGTTTGCCGAGTACTTCAGCATAAAGGATTTGCTGTTGGTCATGGTACATCCGATGGCACCGGTGGTGGAAACACTGCAGTAGATGCGGCCTTCCCCGTCCACGTCATAGGAGTTGATCAGGCAGGAATTGAATTCATTGTATTCCAGTCCCGAGCTGCTGCGCACATCGATAGTCAGTTCCAGGTCGAGGTTCAGAGTGTAGCGGTAGATCCGGTATTCGTCGCGCACGTAATAATGAAGTCCGATGAGCTTGTAATGCTGTGCGGCGACAGCGGCATTGCTGACTCCTGCAAAAGCCCCCGGTACCTGTATAGCCTTCACAAAATTGCCGGCGGGAGTGAGTTTGATGAGGTAATAACGGCCGTATTGTCCGGTAAAAGTACCCGGGCCCGGATCGAGGTCGGCCTGTCCGCCCTGCATCCAGGCAATCAGATACACATTCCCATTCGGATCGGTTTGCAGGAACATGTTTTCAAAACGGTGGCCGCTGGGCGTTGCCGCGTTTCCGGTGCCGTAAAAGTTCTTAAGAAAAAGTAATCGGCCTGTGCTGTCATATTTTGCCAGGAACATGACATTCTTATGGTTTCCGGGTGGTATCTGCCATACGCCGTTGCCGAAATCGGTGGAGTCGGCATAGAACCCGGCCACATAGATATTGTTCTGATTATCGGTAGCCACCGAATAACCTTTGCGGGAAATGCAGTTGTCGGCATCCGGCCCGGGGCCCAGGGGACGGGTAAGATCGAATCCGCCGCCCAGCTGCCTGACCCAGCGGAGCCCCGTTTGTGCCTTGAGCGAAGCGCAGGCAACTATAAAGAAGAGCAGCAGGAGAAGTCCGGCGGCCCGTCCGCTATTGCTTTTCCGATACATGTTCAGTGCAAACATATCCGCGATTTTAAGCAAGTTACACGAAAGTGAATTTAATTTTTTTTCAAGAGGTTTTTGAATTTGCTTTAGAAACAAAAAGCAAAGCTGTATTTAGCAATAGAAAAACAACCGGACCGCCAATCATTTGATATTGTGGGGGTGTTGCCTGGATGTGTGTGTAAAATGCAACCACAGCCCATTTAAAAATTCCATACACTACCCATCTCCGATAAGCAGGC
>CAZZLI010000093.1:0-11885 GCA_964655055.1 uncultured Ferruginibacter sp. | reverse complement strand
AAACAGAATCTGATTTGTAGAGAATTCCTTTACTATGAACCTTGTTCACGATTCAGTAAAGGCGGTGCTATTCGGTTTACCCCGATGAGTTTCGAACGCTTTTTCCCTTCAACGGTTGATCCGTTGCAGAAAAAAGGCCAGAGATAAACATCTCCGGCCATCTTACCTCTGAAACCACAAGAAAAAACTTGTGCCCGAAGGCTATCGTTCGTTCGCAAGCGCACACAGATTCATCGGAACTGGATCGTAGAAGGGGTTCTTCCGAGGAAAGGAATATATAAAGGGATGTAAATGTAGGAGAAACCCTACACAGAAAAATAAAATAAATAATACAAGTTATTCACCATTTATGTACCCGACCGGAGTGCAGCCTCGGCCAGTTCATAAACCCGGTTTTTCTTGCGGTTGTACCACCAGACCGGTGCGGTTTTTTTCATCAGCGTGTCGATGCCCCGCATGCCGAACAATTTCCAAACCCCGTCGAGCTTGCCGGAAAGGCTGCTCTGCATGGCCCTAAGGCTCATGGCGAATCCACTGTCGATATACTCCATATGGTGCCAGTAACCCGCCGGCATAAAGAGCGTATCACCGTGCCCGAGGATCACTTCATAGCCTTTCGCGAGCCGCGTGGCGGGAAAGCTCTTGTAGTCAAACTTTTCAAAATACCCTTCGAAATTGGCCATGCTCAGCACTTCCCAGGGCTTGCGGTAGAGTTTGTGCTGCTCCTCGAACGGGAACAGCAGTACACGCTTCCTGCCCATGAACTGTGTGTGCAGGATATGGCTCATGTCGATATCGAAATGGATATGTGTTACCGAACCCTGTCCGCCCACAAACAGCATGGGATATTTTTTCACAAACCCCTTCATCAGTTCCTCGGGCCAGGTGAAATCGTTCACAATCTGCGGCGCATGCTGGAAGATGTTGAACAGGAAGATCCGCAACTCGAGGGGGCCCTCCTTCACCTGCTTCAGGTAATCTCCGAATTTCATGTACGCATCGGCCGTATTGATGGGCGTATAAGCATCGCTCTTGACATTGTTGTACACGCCCACTTCCTTATCACCCACAATGTCGATGAAATATTCCCAGTTCCATTTGCGGTAGGCCGGCCATTTTTCCGCCAGCCCGGAGATCACTACGGGCTTTTTGGGATGGTAATAATTTCTTCGGAAATCTTCGGGGGAAATCTGATGGAGCTTTTCAACCTGCTGAAGAATCATGCCTTGGGTTTTTCCGTTCAAAATTAGGGATAAAAGCCTTTTCCGTTGGTTCGTCCCGTACCCAATTCCCAGTAGTTTTGCAGAAAACAGCCGACCCCGTTCATGGCAAAAATCATCACGGACGACAACAGCACCAAACGCGAAGTGATTCTGCGGGAAGCCGCAGGCCTTTTCCGCCGGCAGGGATTCCGCGCGGCCTCCATGCGCGAACTTGCCGAGAAGCTGGGCGTGGAAGCGGCCAGCCTTTACAACCATATCGATTCGAAAAACGAATTGCTGCAGACCATCTGCCTCAAAACCGGAATAGCATTCATCGACATGCAGCAATCCCTGCTTTATGCAAAAGGAAGCAGCGATATCCGCCTCGAAAAAATCATCCGCGCCCACATCCGTTTTATGATCTCGGCCTATGACGAGGTTTATGTGGCCAACCACGAATGGAAACACCTGCCCGAGCCTGCGCTTGGTGAGTTTCTGAGTCTGCGCCGCCGTTACGAACAACAACTGGCCCAGCTTATTGAATCCGGAATTCAAGCCGGAGTATTACAACCCGTTCAGCCTCAGGTGGCCGTGCTCACCATACTCTCAGCCCTACGTGGCATTGAATTCTGGCACCGCAACAATAAAAACATTTCCCCGCAGCAATTGGAAGAAGAGATGGTGAAGCTTCTGCTGCAGGGCATCAAAAAATAAATCCCTATGGCCGCTCATTTTCATCCGCTGACTGTAACCCGAATCGAACGCGAAACTCCTGATTGTGTTTCCGTGCATTTTGCTGTTCCTGCGGAACTGGCCGAGGCTTTCCGTTATGCCGAAGGGCAAAACATCACGCTCAAAGCCATGCTGGATGGTGAAGAAGTCAGAAGGGCCTATTCCATCTGCAAAGCCCCATTTGAAAAAACGCTTGCCGTAGCCATCAAAAAAGTGCAGGGCGGAAAATTCAGCACTTATGCCAACGAACAACTGAAAGCAGGCGCTGTACTTGAGGTGATGCCGCCTTCGGGAAAATTCAATACCCGGCCCGGATCTGCCAGAAACTATGTTGCCTTTGCCGCAGGAAGCGGCATCACGCCCGTCATCTCCATCATCAAGGAAGTGCTGCACCGAGAACCTGAAAGTCGGTTCACCCTCATCTATGGCAACCGCAACCGCGGATCGGTGATCTTCTTTGAAGAACTTGCCGCCTTGAAGAACCGCTATATCAACCGCTTCTCCCTGCTGCATATCCTGAGCCGCGAACATTCCGACACGCCCATCAACAACGGCCGCATCGATGCCCAAAAACTTGCGGCGCTCGACAACCTGCTTGGGTTCACCACCCATGCCCATTATTTTGTATGCGGTCCCGAAGCCATGATTTTCACTGTGCGTGATTTTCTCACAGCCAAAGGCATCCCTCCAACGCAGGTGCATCTGGAACTGTTTACCAGCACCACAAAACCGGCATCGGTCAGTGCCGCGATGGCCAGCGACAAAAAAACAAAAAGCCGGATCACCCTGAATGCCGACGGACGCAGTATCGACTTCGATATGGACGACGCCGGTACAACCCTGCTGGATGCAGCATTGCAACAGGGCGCCGACCTGCCTTATGCCTGCAAAGGCGGCATGTGCTGCACCTGCAAGGCCCGCCTGCTGGAAGGGGAAGTGCGCATGGATGTAAACTGGGGCCTGGAGCAGGATGAACTTGACAAGGGATTCATCCTGACCTGCCAGGCGCATCCCATCTCTGAAAAAGTGGTGATTGATTTTGATGTCCGCTGATCGGATGCTCTAACGGAAATCAGCTCCCCTGCGGGTTTTCGGGGCGCATCATCGGAAAAAACAGGACGTCCTGTATGGAATGCTGGTTGGTGAGCAGCATGGCAATACGGTCAATACCCAGTCCGATGCCACTGGTCGGCGGCATGCCGTATTCCAGCGCCCGCAGAAAATCGTGGTCGATGAACATGGCTTCATCATCGCCGCGCTCCATCAGGTTCACCTGCTCTTCGAAACGCTTGCGCTGCTCGATGGGGTTGTTCAGTTCCGAATAGGCGTTGGCAATCTCCTTGCCGTTGCACATCAGCTCGAAACGCTCCACCAGTCCGGGTTTGCTGCGGTGCTCCTTGGTAAGCGGACTCATTTCCACCGGATAGTCGGTGATGAAGGTGGGCTGCACATAATGATGTTCGCAGCAGGTGCCAAAGATTTCGTCAATCAGTTTTCCCTTGCCCCATTTTTCATCGGCATGTATGTTCAGGCTGCGGCAAACGGTACGGATGCCGGCTTCGTCCATCGCACTGATATCGTGTCCCGTATGTTCCTTGATGGCGTCAAACAGGGGAATTCGTTTGTACGGCGCCTTGAATTCGATTTCGTTGTCGCCCACCTGCACCCGGCTGCTGCCGTTGGTGGCCAGGGCAACGGATTCCAGCAACTGCTCGGTGGTTTCCATCATCCACAGGTAATCCTTGTACGCCACATAAAATTCCAGGATGGTGAATTCGGGATTGTGGGTGCGGTCCATCCCCTCGTTGCGGAAGTTGCGGCTGAATTCATACACCCAGTCGAAACCGCCCACCAGCAGGCGTTTCAGGTAAAGCTCGTTGGCAATGCGCAGGTACATGGGCATGTCGAGCGCATTGTGGTGGGTGATGAAGGGCCTTGCAGCAGCACCCCCGGGAATATTTTGCAGTACCGGCGTATCCACTTCCAGCGCGCCGCGTTCATTCATGAATGTGCGGAAGGCATTGACCATACGGGTGCGTTTGAGGAAGGTTTCCTTCACGCCGGGATTCACGATCAGGTCGGCATATCGCTGCCGGTACCTGAATTCGGGGTCGGTAACTTCATCAAAAGCTTCACCATCTTTTTCTTTCACAATGGGTAGGGGCCGCAGGGCTTTCGACAACAGCGTGAAGGTTTGCACATGAACCGAGATCTCGCCGGTTTTGGTGGTGAATACGAATCCCTTCACGCCAATGATGTCGCCGATGTCGAGCAGTTTTTTCCAGACCGTCTGGTAAAGTGACTTATCCTCGCCGGGACAGATGTCTTCCTGCCTGACATAACACTGCATTTTCCCCGATGCATCCTGAAGTACGGCAAAGCAGGCCTTGCCCATATCGCGTACGCTCATGATGCGGCCCGCCAGGCATACTTCGGCAAACTCGGCTTTGTTTTCCTCGCCCCGGTAGCCTTCGCGAATCCGGGCGGCGGAACTATTTACCGGATAGAGCGGCGCCGGATAGGGCTCGATACCTAACCGGGCAAGTTCATCCAGTTTTTCCCGGCGAATGATTTCCTGTTCCGACAAGGGGGTGCTTCGCATAATGCTTTTTATTGGAAGCGGCAAAGGTATAAGATAGGCCACAATCCGGCAAAACAGCCCGTCAGTCCCGGGCATTTGCAGTATCTTTGTTTACTTTGTTAAGTAAATCCATGGAATACAATACCACGCGCAACCATCTTACCATCCGCGAATATGGCCGCCATATCCAGAAGATGGTCGCCTACCTGATCACCATTGAAGACCGCGAAAAGCGGCAGCGCAATGCCTATGCCCTGATCGAACTGATGGGCTTCCTGAATCCGCAACTGAAAAATGTGGAGGACTTCCGCCATAAACTCTGGGACCATCTTTTTGTCATCAGCGATTTCAAGCTGGATGTGGACAGTCCCTATCCCATTCCCACACGCGAAACCCTCAAGGCCCGGCCGATGCAGCTTTCCTATCCCAAGCGGCACCCGCGCTACAACCATCTGGGCAAGAACATCGAAATCATCATCGACAAGGCCCTTAAGGAAGAAAACCCTGAAAAGCGCCAGGGCTTCGCCAATGCCATTGCCTATTACATGAAACTCACGTACAGCAACTGGCATAAGGAACTGGTGCACGACGACAATATCCAGAGCGAACTCAATACCATCACTGAAGGACAGCTGGAGTTCAACAACCGGCCCTTTGTGAAACACCGCACCGATGCCGGTATCGACCGCGACGATTACCGGATGCAGAATGGCGGCGGTTACCGCAAAAACTACGGACAGCGTAGCAATGCCGGTCCACGCGACAGCCGGGGTAATATGAACCGTGGTCCACGCGACAGCCGGGGCAATATGAACCGCAATTTCAAGAAGAGATATTGAGGTTTAACAGAACTAAACCATTAATCCCGGCAAGGCTCTTCTTGCCGGGTTTTCTTTTTCTGAAAAGATATCCTGCCTGAATGAGGATAAAATCCGGGCGTATCCGCAAGGCAAACTCTATCTTGCAGCGGAAATAAAACCACTCTCAATATGGGTTCATTTCTGGTACGTGGGGGGCATCGTTTGTCGGGATCCATCACACCACAGGGCGCGAAGAACGAAGCCCTGCAGATTATCTCGGCCGTGCTGCTCACCGATCAGCCGGTTACCATCACCAACATCCCCGACATCATCGATGTAAACCTGCTCATCGAGTTGCTTGCCGAAATGGATGTTAAGGTGACGCGCACCGACAGGCACGCCTGTGTATTCAGGGCCGATGCCGTGAATGTGGATTACCTCAGCAGCAGCGACTATCAGAAAAAAAGCGGACGCCTGCGCGGCTCGGTGATGCTTGCGGGGCCCATGCTGGCCCGTTTTGGCAAGGCCTATATCCCCAAGCCCGGTGGCGATAAGATCGGCCGGCGCCGTCTCGATACCCATATCAACGGGTTTGTACAACTGGGGGCAACTTATGTGTATGACAACAACGGCTATTTTCAACTCGATACGCCCGGACTTCGAGGAGCCAGCCTGCTGCTTGAAGAGCCCAGCGTAACCGGTACTGCCAACCTGGTGATGGCCGCAGTGCTTGCCGAAGGCATAACTACCATTTATAATGCCGCCTGCGAGCCCTACCTGCAGCAGTTATGTCTTATGTTGAACAGCATGGGTGCCCGCATCACGGGTATCGGCAGCAACCTGCTGAAAGTTGAAGGAGTAAAAAAACTCGGCGGCACATCGCACCGGATGCTGCCCGATATGATTGAAATCGGCAGCTTCATCGGGCTGGCTGCCATGACGCAAAGCGAAATCACCATCCGTCAGGCGGGTATCGAACATCTGGGCGTGATTCCCGAACGCTTCCGGCAACTGGGCATAGAGATCAACTGTACGGGCGACGATATCCATGTGCCCGCGCAGGAGATCTATGAAATACAGAAGTATATGGATGGCGGCGTGCTCAGCATTTACGATCATCCCTGGCCGGGCTTCACGCCCGACCTGCTCAGCATCGTGCTGGTAACCGCCATACAGGCGCGGGGCAGCGTGCTGATCCACCAGAAAATGTTTGAAAGCCGCCTGTTTTTTGTAGACAAGCTGATCGAGATGGGCGCACAGATCATCCTCTGTGATCCGCACCGTGCCGTGGTCATCGGACTCGAGCGCGAACAGAAACTGCGCGGCATCACCATGAGCAGTCCCGACATCCGCGCCGGAGTGGCCCTGCTTATTGCTGCCCTGAGTGCCGAAGGGAAGAGTACGATCCAGAATATCGAACAAATCGACCGCGGGTATCAGGATATCGACGGAAGGCTGAACGCTCTTGGCGCTTCCATCGAGCGGATCCAGTGAACAGGCAAGACCTGCTACAAAACGGTTGTTCATGAACCATAAAATACTGATCATCACAGCGCCTTCGGGTTCGGGCAAGACCTCCATCACCCGCCACCTCATGTCGGCATTTCCGCAGCTGGCCTTCTCCGTATCGGCCACAACACGTCGTGCAAGGGCGAATGAGACAGAAGGGCAGGATTATTATTTCATCAGCGAAGAACTCTTCCGCGAAAAAATCCGCCGCGGTGAATTCGCCGAATGGGAGATGGTTTATGAAGGCAAGTATTACGGCACCCTGAAGCAGGAACTGGAGCGGATCTGGTCGGGCGGCCGGGTGCCCGTACTCGACATCGATGTGAAGGGTGCCATCCATGTCAAGCAGCAGTATCCCGACAGCACGCTGACCTTGTTCATCGAACCTCCTTCGGTGGAGGTGCTGCGCAACCGATTATTGGGCCGGGGTACCGAAACGGAGGAATCATTGGCGGCACGGGTGAACAAGGCTTCTTACGAGATTTCGTTCAAAGAGCAGTTCGACCGCAGCATCCTCAACGACGAACTTGATAAAGCCTGTGCGGAAGCTCAAACTCTGGTAGCAGAATTCCTGTCGCGTTGATGCGGATGCATGAACCCTGTTTAGTTAAATTTCTCCGTACATTTATTTCATGATCTGGACCGCGCCTATCGCCATTCTCCTGTCGCTGATCCTGCTCGGTTTTTTTGCCGGCATTGAGTCTGCGTTCCTTTCGGCCAACAAGCTTTCCATAGAGCTCCGTAAAAAACAAGGCACCTACAGCGGCCGTCGATGGGGCACTTATGCCGAAAATCCTACACGGTTCATTGGCAATGCCCTTATCGGCTTCACCATCATGATGGTGGTGTATGGACTGCTTTGGAGTAATTTCATGACCGGTGTATGGATCAACAGGTTCTGGACAATCGAAAATCCCTACCTGCATCTGGTGATTGAAACCGCCATCGCCACCAGTTTTCTGCTGGTTGCCGAATCCCTGTTCCGCGCTTTTTTCCGGGCAAAAAAAGACAATATACTGGGCAGCACCTTTGTGGCCTTCATCGTTCAGGCTTCCTACGGATTGCTGTCCTGGCTTTCTTCGGTGCTGGTGGCTGCCGCCGAATGGATGCTCAAATACCTGTTCAATGTGAAGGTGAATGCCCGCAAGGAACCCTTCACCAAAATCGACCTTGAACTCTTCATCCAGCAGAGTAAGAACCTGGATACAGAGGATCATGCAGAACTTAACAAGGAACTTTTTGAAAATGCGCTTTCACTCAGCGACCGGAAAATCAGGGAGTGTCTGATTCCCAGAAAGGAAGTGGAAGCCGTTTCGATTGATGAAAGCATAGAAGCCATCCGGCAAAAATTCATTACCACCAAACTCAGCAAGCTGGTGGTTTATGAGGGCGATATCGACACGATAGTTGGTTATGTGCATCAACAGGAACTCTTCAAATACCCGCCTGATATCCGTTCGGTATTACTGCCCATCGCCGCCATACCCGAAACTATGAGTGCTATCGACCTGATCAACCGCTTCACAAAAGAGCGTAAGTCCATCGCCTGGGTGGTGGATGAGTTTGGCGGCACAGCGGGGATTGTGACCATGGAGGATCTGCTGGAAGAGATTTTCGGAGAAATCAGCGACGAGTACGATACGGATGAATTCATCGACAAGCAACTTTCCGATACCGAATACATGTTCAGTGGAAGGATGGAACTTGACCTGATTGCCGAAAAATACAACATCTCCTTCACCGACCGGCGCGATGCGGAAACCCTCAGCGGCTATATCATCCAGCACATCAAACAGATTCCCCGCACCCGCGAGGCGTTCACCATCGGCAATATCCGTTTTGAAATACTCAATGTCAGCGATACCCGGATAGAAACGGTGAAACTCAGGTTGCTGGGATCGGGGAGGGAAGGCTTGTGATTCCCGTGTGTACAACCCTCAAACAGCGGAAATCTTTTATGGACACAAGAATGCTGGTGTGAACTATTCAGCTTCTTCATCTGGAAAAAGGAAGGAACGATAGGGCTGCAAGGACAAAATCGCGGGGCTTGATCGGGCATACACCAAGGCTCACTTCTCCATATGATTCCGCTCATAGTGAGCCTTTTGTAGAAAACTATTTTTGCAGCGACATCAAACCCTGACTTCAAACGTGGGTAGACCTTTCAGCTTATCCGGATTTTCATTGATGCTGATTTTCCTGTTTTCCTGCGGCAACCGCAAGGGGGAACAGTCAGTCGTCAGGCAAGTTTCGGAAGACAGTATTGCTTCGGTGTATTTCTGGGAAGCAAGTCCCGAAACAGGTCTTTCGGGCGTTGTGCTGCACAAAACCTGGCGCATCCGAAACGATTCGGTAACGGTTGACGGCATGATCGACCTGATGAATAACCGCTACCCGTTGATTAGTATGCAACGGATCTCGGTATCGGGCGATACTCTTTATGTGCGCATCGGCCGCGAACAACATCTTACGCAGGAGCTGGGTTCAACCGGCGCCGATGCCTATATGAGCGAGGCGACCTATAACCTGACTTCCTGCCCCGGCATTCGCGTTGTGAATTTCCGGTTCAAACGCGGCGACCATGCCACGCCGGGGGCTTATACCCGTGAAGAGTTCAGGGCAGTAGGTGCTCCGTGAGTGTATGGAAAGGAACGTGTCAGGCGATGGTGATGCCTTTGTCGAGATAAACATCCTGGATGGCGTTGAGGATACCGATGCCTTCCTTCATCGGCCGCTGGAAGGCCTTGCGTCCTGAAATGAGTCCCATACCCCCGGCCCGCTTATTGATAACGGCCGTGGTTACGGCTTCGGCCAGATCGCCGGCACCGGAAGAGGCGCCGCCACTGTTGATAAGCCCCGCTCTTCCCATATAGCAGTTGGCTACCTGATAGCGGCAGAGGTCGATGGGATGTTCGGAGGTGAGGTCGGAATAAATCAGCGGATCATTTTTCCCGTAGGCTGATTCCTTGGTGTTGAGTGCCTTGTAGCCGCCGTTGTTTTCGGGCAGTTTCTGTTTGATGATGTCGGCTTCGATGGTTACACCCAGATGGTTGGCTTGTCCCGTAAGGTCGGCCGAAACATGGTAGTCGGTACCGTCTTTCTTGAAGGCGGGATTACGAAGATAACACCAGAGGATGGTGGCCATGCCCGCCTTGTGTGCCATTTCGAAGGCTTTGCTCACTTCCTGAATCTGGCGGCCCGATTCTTCGCTGCCAAAGTAAATGGTGGCCCCCACAGCAACGGCCCCCAGGTTTCGGCTGGCTTCGATGGAGGCGAACATGATCTGGTCGAACTTGTTCGGATATGTGAGGAATTCGTTGTGGTTGATTTTGACGATGAAGGGGATCTTATGGGCGTATTTCCGCGAAAGCATGCCCAGCGCACCGAATGTAGTAGCCACGGCATTGCATCCGCCTTCTATGGCCAGGCGCACGATGTTTTCGGGGTCGAAGTAAATGGGATTTTTGGCAAAGGATGCACCACCGCTGTGTTCGATACCCTGGTCAACAGGCAGGATAGAGAGGTAGCCGGTATTGGCCAGTCTTCCGGTTCCGTATAGTTGTGCAAGACTGCGCAGCACCGCCGGGTTCCTGTCGCTCTGCATGAATACGCGGTCGATAAAGTCGGGGCCGGGGAGATGAAGACCCGATTTATCGATGGTGGAAGACCGGTGGTTCAGCAGGTAATCGGCTTTTTCACCAAGAAGTGAAACAAGGTTTTTTGCAGGCATGGCAGAAATTTTACGGTGCTGGAATGGATGTTGGTTGGCAGGCGTAGAACAAGTTGCCCATTGTTCTTGCATTCAAAACTAACAAGGAGCCTTGACACGGCAAAACAACCGGCATTCTTCAGTAATGGATGTTTTGAAATTATTCAATACAAACGGCTCACACAGGGCATTATCTCCTTATATTTGTGGAGTGCTGCAGGGTTGTACCGGCAGTTAAAACACAATATTTGAAATTCGAGAAAATACATAACAAGGGTCAGGCCCGGCTGTTCCGGAACCGTTATCTGGAGCAGCTAACCAAGACGCATCCGCTGGTCATCTGGGGGATGTATCTTCCTATGATTGCCTACGCGTTGTACTTCAGTACCACGGTGTTGAGTCTGGGCGTTGGCGTTACCCTGCTTTCTTTTTTGTCGGGCATCTTCTTCTGGTCGTTTTTCGAATACATGATCCACCGCTTCGCCTTCCACTTCGGGGCCAGCAGCGAAAGGGCGGTGAAATTCGTTTACCTGATCCATGGCAACCATCATGAGTACCCGCGCGACAAGCAGCGGTTGTTCATGCCGCCGGTTCCGAGTATGATTATTGCCAGCACACTCTTTCTTGCGCAGTATGGACTGGCTTCACTGGCCGGCCTTCAGTCCATGGTTTTTTCTTTTTTCTCCGGCTTCATGCTCGGCTATCTGATTTATGCCACCATGCATTACGCCATCCACGCCTGGAACCCGCCCTTCAAATGGATGAAGCCGCTCTGGCGCAACCATCATCTGCACCATTACAAGGAAGAGGAAATGGGTTTCGGTGTCAGTTCCACACTGTGGGACCGTGTTTTCGGTACCATGTTCGATTTGAAAAAGGAAAAGGAAGACAAGGAAAAAGTGCGCCAGCTGATGTTCCAACGAAATAACTCCGGAGCCGCAGGGGTTTCCTGATTCTACCACCGTTCGCCGTCCGGCGTACCCGGATTTTGCTTTCCTCCGGCTTTCCGTAAACGAATTTTTTGCAACTGCCGCTCGATGATGAGCCTGCTCATGATTGCTGCCGCATCCTGATCGGGATGTTGCCTTAGCAGTTCCCGGAGTTTCGCCTCGTTCACATCAATCCGATACAGGATCCTGATGAGTTGTTCCATATCGTTGAGGATAAGCTCGTTGATTTTTGCGGAAAGGGCATCAAAAATCTGAGCGGCATCGGGCCGGTCGGGAAGTGCGATTGCGAAATCTTGTTGCAAGCTAAGGGCGAGAGTTTCTTCTTCCATAACTGACCTGTTCAGGATTTATACCGATTGGATATCTGTAATGGACCAATATCATTGGCCCAAACAGCTATCA
>CAZZLI010000092.1:0-11901 GCA_964655055.1 uncultured Ferruginibacter sp. | reverse complement strand
CAGTTTTACCGCATTGCAGTCGATAACCTTTTTCCGTACAACATCTATGGAGGCCAGCAGGACAACTCTTCGGTGAAAATCGCCAGCCGCAACATCAGTGGCGGATCCATCACCAACCGCAACTGGAGTTCTTCGGCCGGAGGAGAAAGTGCTTTTCTGGGTTTCAATCCCGATGATCCCCGTTATGTGATGGGCGGCAGTTACCAGGGTTCCATCGATCTGCTCGACAACAAGGCCAGAGCCTCAACCAATGTGATGGCGGCACCCGTACAGTTTCTGGGACGTGATGCGAAAGACATGAAGTACCGCTTCAACTGGAACGCTCCGATTGTTTGCAATCCCTTCACCCCAACCATCTTCTATCACGGAGCCCAGTATGTGCTGCAGTCCTCCGACAACGGAAAAAGCTGGAAGGAAATTTCACCCGATCTCACCCGCAACGAAAAAAGCAAGCAGGGAAGGCCGGGAGTTCCCTATACCAATGAGGCCGTGGGCGCAGAGAATTACGGCACGCTGAGTTATATCCTGCCCTCCCCGCTGGAAAAAGATGTGATTTATACCGGCAGTGATGACGGCTTGATCCATGTCACGCTTAACAACGGTAAGAACTGGCAGAACATCACGCCCGCAGGCTTGCAGGAATGCCTGATCAATGCGCTTGAAGTTTCACCCTTTGATAAGGCCACCATATATGCGGCCACCACGCGCTATAAATTCAACGACCATGCGCCGGGATTGTATAAGAGCACCAATTACGGGAAAACCTGGACCCGCATCAACAATGGCCTGCCGCCAAACACCATCACACGGGTTGTACGCGAAGACAATATGCAGCGCGACCTGCTTTATGCCGGCACCGAAACCGGCATCTATATCTCCTACAACGGAGGTGGGCAGTGGATGCCCCTCAAACTCAATTTTCCGGTTACGCCCGTCACCGACCTCAGGGTGCATCAGAACAACCTGATTGCCGCCACATCGGGAAGAGCCTACTGGATACTTGATGACCTGCATGTACTGCGCAATTATTCAGGCGATACCACTAAAACCCTACTCCTCTCTCCCGCTCCGGCCTATCTCACCAACAGTTCAAGCGAACTGGATGAGAGCAATTCCGACTTTACAGGAATTGCCGCATCCGCCGGAGTGAATCCTGCAAGTGGCATGGTGCTATACTACAGTCTGCCGCAACTGCCCGATACGACTGTGCTGCAGCTCACCATCACCGACAATGAAGGCAAAACCATACGTACCCTCAGTTCAAAAGCCGATAGCACCTATATCAAATACGATGGCGGTCCGGGCAGCGAGCCCCTGCTCTCCAAAAGCAAGGGACTGAACCGCTTTGTATGGAACATGCGTACGGCCACTATGCCCGGTGTGCCACATGCCTATATTGAAGCCAGTTATCGCGGGCACAAAGTACCGCCCGGAAAATACCAGTTCACGCTAAAAGCGGGAAACCAGATTGTAACCACTGGCGGTGAAATACTGGCCAATCCGCTTTACGACATCAGTCCCTCAGAATACCGTGAGTACCACGAAACCATGAGCGATATGGAGAAGCGGCTCACCACGATGCACCAGAACATCAACCGACTGAACGGGCACAATGAAAAAATCAAAGACCTGCTGGCCAAACTGCCCAGCGAGGACAAATATGCCTCCATCAGGCAAACCGGTAAGGAATTGTCGCAGCGTATCACCGCCTGGGACGAGGAGATGGTGCAGCGCAAATCAAAAGCTTATGATGATGTGGAGAATTTCCCCAACAAGTTCAGTTCCGATTACCTTTTCCTGATCAACCAGACGGAGAGTGAAATTCCCCGGGTGACGCAGGGCAGCAAGGATCTTCAAAAAGAGATGAACGGACGCTGGTCACAATTCGAAGAAAGGGCCCGCCAACTGCTGAACACCGATATCCCCGCCTTCAACAAGTTGTGCTGGGATGCGGGGATAGGAGTGGTGTGGGGGAATTGATTCACCCCCGCTAAGGACCCGCAATGATAATATTGGCGCCACTCAGGATGGTGAAGTTTCCGGAATCGGCCACAGTTAGGGTCTTGCAGATCGCATTGATCACATTGACTGTCACATCGTGGAAGAGGGTGAGTTCTGTCTTTCGATCGGGAACGACTCCATTGCTCCAGATCGTAGGGTCGCTCCAGTTTCCCGACCGCAAGGTGAACACATTGCTCTTGTTGAGCGGCCCACCGTCGGACGTGCGTCCGGCACCACCGCCGGTGGGCAGTTTTTTGAAATGAAACTCGGCCGCATGCAATCCCCCACCCAAATCCACAGGTTTGTACGTGAACAAGGGCTGCTCGACACCCTGCCGATAGATTAAAGTGTTCAGCCTGTCACAATTGGCGAAATTGGAGATGGGATCGGGATTAGGATTCGTTCCGTTCACCGTGTACAGTTGCAGCTCTCCATGATCGAACGGGCCACCGATAACAATTGCATTCACATTCGACAGATCAGGCATGAAATAATAAAAACGGACAAGTGGGGAAGATTCCGCATCAATAGCTTCGAAGGCGGATCCGTCACTATAATAAAGCTTCCAGTAACGGTTCATGGCAAAGTAGGAGTTGGGTACGGTGAGCGGGCTGAATACTTCCACCCCCCTATTTTGTAAGATCTCAGGATTATTGCTCACCCCCATTTCCGCCACCAGTAAATTGGAATTGAGCGGACTTGTTACAGGCACTTTGACGCTCAACAACAATACATCGTTGCTGTGGTCATTCCCCGCCACCGGATCATGGTAATAAAGATGGTCCCACCCGTCGGCACCAAAGCAAACAGCATTGGAAACCAAATTCTTTCCACCGACAGGAGACCTGTTGTATTCATCAAGAGTATAGTTGATCTTGATTGGCTTGGGAACAGGTTGCTGACAGATCCCCGACTCGGCAGGATTGGTACTGCGAATCCTTACCCAATAGTCGGATTGATTCAGCGAGTTGATCAGTTCTTCCGGGTAATCGACAATATAAGTACCCCCCAAATTGGTTGCGGTCAACGGCGGCCTCAATTCAACCGGATTTTCAAAAGAACCATTGGAATTACTCAATTCAAAAATGAACTGGTTGGAAGAGGGAAGGTTCCTGAATGTGCCCTGGCTCGAAGCAATTATCTTCATTTGCTTGGTACATAGATAGCTCGTCTGTTCTGCAAGAATTCCACATTCAATACCAAAGGGTGAATCCTGTGTCCGCATGAAATAGATTCCCTGGGGAGTGGCCAGCCAGATACCTACACGGAAGGGATCGACAGCAATGGCATTGATATCGTTCGAAGGGAGGCCGTTGGCAGTTGTATAGCGTTTAAAATCAGCAGCGGTGAATGAGGTACCCATGCCCTTATAAACAACCAGCCCCTTGCTTGTAGCGATATAAACCTGCTTATCGTCGCCCGTAATGCATTCATTGATGGCGGTACCCTCAGGAAAAATAGTGGCAATGCCTTCAAACTGCAACACTTTCCAGGTATTGGCAGCATCCTCCCTGAGTACGATTTGTCCGTTGCTCATCCCTACCCATTGTATTCCGAACTTGTCGAAATAAATTGCGCGCGCATCGAAGTCGGAGGCCAGTTGCGGAACCGTGGCATTGTCATAAGCCCCCAGATAGACGCCGACATTGCTGTATCGAAGCAACTGGCTTCGGCGGTTGATGATTGGTCCATTGTTTTTTACGGAAGCCCATACTTCCGAACTGTTACCGCCAACTGCCCATGCCCCGTTGTTGTCGGAACTGATCTGTTCGTCGAAACGCTGAAACCCATAGTCTGACGGATGCCAGGTACCCAGTGAAATTCCTCCCTTGCGGAATACGAAACCGCCGAGGTCCGGTTCCTGGTGTGCAAAACCTGTGACCCATACATAGGGATCCGGTCCTGTGCCGGCGGGTGGCGTATTGTTGATAAATACCTGTCGTGAATTTCGTGATACGATGCCGAAGTTACCCGTAACGGAAATAGGGGGCGGAGTATAGTAAAAACTCAGGCTGCAATCGGGATTGGGGAACCGATGGGCTCCGCCACCCGCATTCAATTGGTCGTCACCGTTGAATTCTCTTCCGGACTGGGCTGCCCATACCACTCCGTTTTGGTCCACATCCAGATCGCGGATATTGTAACTTGAAATGGCCTGGGTACAGCGTTCCCACTCTTCAGTTATATCGAACTTGTATAAACCCTTTTGATTGGTTCCCGCCCATACCACTCCGTCCATATCAACGGCAATACACTGGAACTCGTTGGTAAGAAAGGAACTTTGGTTGAGCATATCATATAGGGTGCCGGCTTCAACACCCACTGCTATCCATGCCTGTTTCACCGTGCGGATATCATCTTCCGTATAATCGAAAGGCGACTGGACATTCAGGGCTTCAATAGCGAAAACCGATGCTTCCTGGGCCACTTCAAAAGAAGCGTCATAAGGCAATAGGCCCTCCATCGCATAGACTACGGTTTCGGACTTTAAAAAACCGAATGCGTTTGCCGGAGCGATATCATATTCTACGCCACGGTCGTTGGTGCCGGAACCACCAACAGTGATGAGATTGAACCATTTTCCCAGTACCGTGCAATTGGTATGTATGCCGCCGCGATCGTTCTCCTCACTGACGTCCGCAGTATTCTTCCAATAGATGACTGAACGATACGTATCGGGCTTTTCGGATGTCTTCGGGCTTTCAAGGCTGCGGGCATTCCTTGCGGTCAGCACCCCGTTTTTAACTTCTGCGCCCTGTTTCCAGACATTCTTGGGTTGCATTACGGAAGGCGGAAATTTCTCATTCGCATACTGGTCCATACAGGCGCCCCAGATGTCACTCAGTCCCTCATTCAAAGCACCCGACTCACCCTGAGACCGAAGTCCACCGCTGGTACCGGGTGCTCCGGCAACCATGCTCCGGCAAACAGCATGCCCCAGCTCATGTGCGCAAATATCCAGCGTCACGAGGGGCTTATACAAATCAGGCTTGGAAGAACTTAATTGGTTTCGGGAAAAATACATGCATTCCGTAACCGGATTAAAATAGGCATTAGGACTCGCCTCTGTGGTAGCATTTAGCATCATCTTCACATTCACATAGCTCTTCATCTGCCCTCCCTGGTTGTTCCAGCTGAGTCGGCCATGACGCTGCATCCAGTATTCGCTGATCTGCTGCATATTGAAGTGTACATCGAAACCCGATAGCGTATTGTTGGCATCATAATAACCCTGGTCGGTATATTCAATCCAGTTGTTGTCATTGTCCTGAAAATCAACTGCCTGATTATCCGAGCCCGGCATATTGTCCGGCCTTTCACCGTAATCGAGTGTGATTACCGGATTGTTGACACCAGGACTGGCCACCAGACGGAAGGGCTTTTCAGGATTCCCGGAAGCATTGTCGGTCAGCACATCAGTATGGAATCCACTGTATCGGGTATTTCCGTTACCGGTCACTTGTGCCAATGGTCTGCCCGCATCTGCAGCCGGAACGACGGATGAATCAATCATTGATTTTTCCGGAGAAGCTGTTTCAACCCCAGAGCGTTCTTCAAAACAGCTCAACGGCCCCTGGAAATCGGAACGCATCACCTGCCCCTGCAGGGCACTCACCATCACTTCCCTAAGTGCCGTTGGCTCCAGCGAGTAAATGGGAAAGGCATAACACAACTCCATTTTGGTGGAATCGATTGGAGAACGTACAATTTCAAGCCGGCCTTTGGGTTGCATAAAACGGCTGTCGGTGCCTGTATAGCCATCCCAGGCATATTTACGGGCGCCCACATGGCGCAGCGCGGCTTCCCGTGCTGAGTTTTCAGACACAAGAGGAGTCAGAGGCAGGTTTTCCTTGACCGAAAAAAATTCCAGCGTCATACCCACCACCTGTCCCTTTGCGGAAAGGGTAGCCAGACTTCCATAAGCTACCCGTATACCCCTGAAATATTGCGCATAACGCCGGATGACCAGACTGTCTTTGGTGACCAGTTCCCCTGCAGGCCGCCATTCATCGATGCCGCGGCGCATCGCAAGTGCCGATTCGAGCCAGGGCAGTGCCTGAGATTCGGGAAGCGGGCGTGTTCGAGAAAACCGGATGACACCGATATCCGGATCGTTTTTACTGATGCGCAGGGAAAACACAGGACCGGTCTCCTGCACCGTGGCCTCGTTGCGCATGCGGGCGAGGGAGGGCTGGGCGGAAACAGCACCAACGCAGAAACGAAGCAGCAAAAAAAGTGCAGCTGCCCGGACTAAAGTCCTTTGATTCAAGTAGCAAAACTTTGATGGACGAATGTAAACTACAGCCATACCTTGAAATTTACATGTGTGGTTTAACCCGGGCCTTCCGAAAGCTTATGTCGTGCATACCCCTATAAAGTTGAACCGATGGGACTTTATCCAAAGCCTAGCTTTTTGGGCCCTGTCAGCAAGCGACCTTAAAATCTATCGCTGCAAAACTTGCTCAAAATAAGATATATTTAAATTATCAACTATTGGATTATCGTAAGGTTTTTGCCGGAATTGATGATGAGGTTGCCGGGCACTTCGGAGTAGAGCGACTTGCATTTGCCGTTGATATCCACATTCACTTTATGCAGTATCTGCACCTCAGTGATTTCTGTAGGAACCTCACCGGTACTCCAGGTAGTGGGATCGCTCCAGTTGCCTGTTTTCAGGGTGAAGGAGTTCTTGTTGCGGGTGAAGGCCATCAGCATGCCAAAAACATCATCCGTATAACCATAATCGGAAAGTGTTTTGATGGTAAATGTTGCCGTGGTATCCCGGGCCGGAGTGGTTACCGACCAGACAAAAGTCCGGGTATCGCCGGGCGGCATGGTGCCTATAAATATCGAGTCCGGCGAATTCAGCCGCATGAGGCTGTCGGGCAGGAATTTGAACCGGAGGTTCGGCAGGGGCATGTTGCCCAAGTTGGTGTACTTGACTGTGACTGTTCCTGTTTGTGAGGGTTGGTTGAGGTAGTTGTAGGTGACTTCATTGACCAGGTAGGCAGGTGCGGGTATACCGTTGCTGTTGATTGTTCCGGCCATTGAGCGCATGCCCAGTATTGCGGAATCGTTGTACATCATGAGCGTATCTATGGTGGCCTGTATATACGGAATCTGCGGAGCCACTGCGCTGTCTAGCATGTAAAATTGCATCAGGTAACCGAATGACTGGTCATATTGTAACCGCCGCAGGAATTTAGTGCCCTGATAGTCCCGGTACAGGCTGTCAAATCCGGCGATCATCACATTGGCGCTGTCTATATAGGGCAAAAGCTTTTTGTCGTTCTGAAACAGGGAGCTGATGAAAATGGAATCCCGAACCAGCACGGTATCCAGCGCCCTGAAAAAAGCTACCGAATCGTTCAGCGGGAGCGTATTCCGCAACTGCAACAGGGCGGCATTACATCGATTCTTCTTTTCATCGATATCGGTATCTATTGTGACGGAACTGATTTGGGCGGGAGAAGAATGCATGTTGCGCAAAGGACGGTTTTGGAAAAGATTAATCCTGTTGATGCCGTCTTCCATTTCATCAAAAACCAGATAAGTGCCAAATATTCCATCAACCCCGCCCAATGCATAGAGCACGGGCTGGGCATATTTCGCCAATTTCTCTAATGCCATCAGCGAGGCGCCGACGGCACCGGAAGGGACCAGCTTGGCATATTTGGCACCTGTTTCGATGATTTCTGCAAACTTGGCGGCAGCCTTTAAGGTTTCCATCTGTCCCAAGGTGGTGTTTTGGATGGAGTTCATCTCGTCTATCTTGCTCCTCATGAGGTCATAGCTGAAATCATAATCGGAGGTGTAATGGAGTTGAAGCGCACCGGTTGCAGCTGCGTCCATTTTCGATTGGAATTTCATCCTGTTCGCAACCAGCGTCAAATTGGCCCCCGCTGTTGTGGCGATGATTTTTTTTGCAAGATCGACGCCATATCCCTGCGCCGCAGTTTTGGCCCCTTTGATTGCATTAAAATCAATGTTTGTCTTAGCCATGAAATCTACCAGATACTTCGTAATGTCTTCAATCTGCTTGACCGCTTTTGTCGCATTGGCATTATCTTGCCTGATTGCTTCCACCTTTACCAACCGAATGAAAGTAAGTATTGTCTCCCCAGCCAGTTTGATGAGATAATTGTTTATTTTGTTCGTAGCTTCTGCCTGTTTATCACTTGAGCTTTGATACATTTTCCATTTGATGTTGACGTCTTGTGTCTTCAAAGCATATTCGATGGCATCAAGAAAAAAATCGATGCTCGTGATGCCGAGCTTTGTTGAATTTTTGGTGCCGGACTCCATCATCTGCATCAGGAAATAATAAGCAACCACGTTTCTTACCCGTTTCATGAAATCAGTGCTTAACGGAAGATTAGTGTTCGAGTACACCTGGTGAATACTGTTGGCCCGGTCCATATTGTACTGGTCAATGTCGAAACCGATTTTGGGCGTGAGTGGCCCGGTAAAAATCGGAATGGAGAATTCCGCAAACTCCTGCTTCAGCTGCTCGACATAGGGTTGATGGGAACTTACCGGAAACAGCAATGCATCGTAGAGCAGCGAGTCGGGCATGGGAATGACGTCGAGTGTAGTGTCGATTCCAAGATTCTTGATCAGGTAGTTGAAGGGATAAACGACCTGGGCGGTTCCTGCCACAAGTCCCGGGTAAAAGGTATAATTGATGCTCAGGCGGTAGTTGAACGTGGAAGACAAAGCCGGTATGCTGAAGAAACCCTGGTTGTCGGTCACAACTTCGGTCAGATAAGGGCCATCCTGTCCACCCTGAAATACCTTCACCGTAACATTGGGCAGCGGCCTTAATTTGAGGTCTTCCGGAGCATTTCCGGGCTTGCCTGCGCTTACACCGGCAATGAAGCCTCTGATGGAGGGTATCTTATCGCCTACGGAACAGACTCCGGCATCGGTAGCCAGCCAAATCAGCCCGTCAATCTTGCTGTAAGCGATGTCGGTGACATTATTGGAAGGCAGGCCGCTGGTCGTGGTATATAACCGATAAGAGCTACAGAAGGTGAAACTGCCCGTGCCCGTATATTCCAGCAAACCCCCGCTTGTTCCGATGAAGACACGTCCGTCGTTTGCTTCGGCGATGGCGTTGAAATTCACGGAGGCTCCTGAAGGGAGCTTTGAATTCTGGCTATTCACAAGAAACCAGTTACCGGAAGGATCCAGTACACCAATCCCCTTACCGTTGCTCAATCCCACGAAAGTATTACCCCTCGAATCGGTGAAGATGGCCCGGATGATGGGATTTTCGGAAAGTGGCAGCGGGGAATTGGAAGACTTTACAAATCCATCGGGCAAACCAGTTTCAGTATTATACTTCCCGATAAAGGGCTCGAAACAGGAAGCGCCGTTATTGAAGCATCCGTTCTGATATGCGGCCCATACCTGATTGCCACGGGTTCCCATAGCAGTGACTTTGATATCGTCTTGCGGAGCCAGAATGTTTTCCACTTTGGTCCATTTAGGCGAATTTCCGGTGAAATCATACTTGTATACCCCACCATTGTTAATCGTACCAACAACCGTAATCCCATCGCAAGCTAGTTCCTGGTCAACGGATGGAGTAAACCCGGCATATATGAAGTTACCCAAACGGGTGAGAGAAGTAGCAAATCTTGAACTCAATCCGGCTTTTTCCTCATCCAGCACACGGACACAAACCGGCCCCAAACCCAAATATTTGTAGGTGCTGCTCGTAAACACTTTTCGGCCAGCACCGCTCACCCCTTTGATCAGGTGGATACCGCCCCCTACCGCATAAGCGGAATTGTCGCCGCTTGTTGCCGCCCAAACCCTGGGCTCATCATAAACAGTTTCAGAAACGAATAGCTCGCGATAGGTTTTGTTGTCGGAACCGGAACCGGATGGATCTTTCTTCGTCCACACCTTCCCGTTGAAATAATAGATGCCCCCGGAATTGGTACCGGCCCATACCCCGGAAAAAGGATCTATGGCCAGGCAACGGAATGAATTGGTTGTAAAGGCGGAAGATTGGGGTCCACCGATGTTATACAGCTTCACATTGGTCAACGCCGGATTTTCGGAAGGCACCGCCTGAACGATGACCGTAGCCTGATAAAAACAACCGTTTTCGGTTGTTACACTGACCAAATATGTTCCAGGACCTACTGCAGTTGGATCGGGTGTTCCCCAGTCAATCAGGTAGGTACATGGAGCAGGATTACAATTGCTCAACGAGGGGTAAATGTCCAAAAAATTGGCCGTTCCTCCTTCACAGATGAAATAGGTGCGATCGACAAAACCCACGGGCCGCGGATCAACATGCACTGTAATGAATGCCCTATCGGTACATCCCTCCTGATTGATGGACAGCAATCGATACTTGCCCGGAGCCGGAGCCTTTGTGGGGTCAGACAACGTAATATCACAGATTTCCGTTCCATCTACACACCTCGTCCAGAAATTCGTATAATTCTGAAGTCCGATAAAATAAGACTCCAGATTGACGGAATCGCCGGGGCAGGCATAGGCGTCAACATCTGGACCCAAAAACTGAGGAGCCGGACAATTCTGGGCCGAAACGGCTCCATATAGCATAACAGCGAAGCAAGTAAACAAAACTATTTTCGTCATAAAGGTGCATTTATTCAACCTAATTTTTATATCAATTCCGGGTCGTTTTTACTGATGCGCAGGGAAAACACAGGACCGGTCTCCTGCACCGTGGCCTCGTTGCGCATGCGGGCGAGGGAGGGCTGGGCCTGAATTACACCGGAGCCGAAAAAAAACAAAAGAAATAAAAAAGAAATGAACAGTACGAAGCTCGAAGGAGTCAGACCGAATGACTTGGAATCGAGAACCTTCATGGCAATTTTGTTTTTGAGCATTATGGACATTCAAAAAACGAGCGCACTGGGAATCCTGCAAAGCCTTTCAAAAAGAATTGAATCCTGACCCATATCACTGGGCAAATGTCTTCAGTGCTGCGCCACCCTGCACAACCACATTCCCGGCCGGTTTCACATTCAGCATAAGGCATTCGGCTGTGGGCACATCAACCTGTACGGAATGGGAAATGGTGACCTGCGATTTCCTGTCGGGAACCATGCCCGTACTCCAGGTTGTTGAATCGGACCAATTGCCGTTTTTGACAGATTGTACATAGGAATTGGTAAACACGCCTCCCCCGACGGTATGTCCGCCACCTCCTCCGCTGAAACCAGAAACATAATATTCGGCAGCATGTATATTCTTACCCATGTCAAGATGCCGCCATGTCAAGCCATCCGTGAACGGAGGACCACCGGGAACTTCATATGTAAGGGGGATGATGGAAGTACATCCTGAAAAATTAGTAGCCGGATTGGGGCTACAGGTTGTTCCTATGGTCTTATAAAATACAAGGTCTTCATGACGTACCAGCTTATCCGTTGCCGTCCCATTGACATCAGACAAGTCGGTATTCGAATAATAGAACCGAATTAAAACAGGAGAAGTTGGCTGATTCGCATCGTCGACAGTCACATCCCAGTACCGGTTCATGGGTAAAAAAGGTCTTAAGAAAATTCCGGAATTAATTGAGCTGGTCGAATTAGTACCTGCCATGTTAGTGGTTCCCACGGAAACAGTCATATTCATGCCTATACTACCCAACGTATTGCCGTTCTTACGAATACTGAGCAGTAATACTTCGTCACCATCAATGACAGACGGATTATCTGGTTCATGATAATAATGCGTCCACCCATCTCGCACACATTCCAGATTCGCATTAAGCCCACCCGGATCTGTGGGGGCGCCAGGCAGCGTATTATCCAGATGACTAATATAAGTTGTTTTACTAAAGGGTGGATTCGTGCTTCGGATTCGAATCAATGTAGTACCATAAGGCAAGTCATACCCGGAAGGAAG
>CAZZLI010000091.1:0-12012 GCA_964655055.1 uncultured Ferruginibacter sp. | reverse complement strand
TAAAATCAAGCCACAAAGGCGACCCTGATTTTTTTTCGCTCTTTTATCTGTTCAGTAAGCTCACAGCTTAACGGGTATTCATCATGGTCCTCATTTAATCATACCCATCATAGTTCAGAAATATTATTTCAGATACGGCTCGTGCTGTCTGATAAGATTTCGGGCCATATATTGGTTTCCAGTGGCTGAACATGAAGAGGTTCCTGGTCTGGACCACAGAAAGCATGTGCCTGGATTTTTTGAATGAACACTTGTGTTTCACCTTCAACGAGACAACTAACCGCTTGTCTACCAGCGACAGAACATAACGAAGTATCCGCGGACTAAACAAAACATAATAGTTTATCCGTCCCAGGATTTTCGGGTTCAGCAGATGCGACAGTTCAATCATTTTCCGTCGATGGTTCCACCAATGAATGACAGACCGTAACTCATCCCTGATTCTCTACTACCCCCTGATGACCGATTTGCAGCGTGTACGTAACGAACATCCCATGGGTAAATTTGCTTTGAGCGCATCGGGGTCGGAAACTGAAAGCGGGAAACGTGAACATGATTTTCGCATGAAATTCCTTTAAGCGATAGTCCCGATCAGGGCTTGTTCTTTTCCGCAATCCCCTCGAAAAACTTTTCCAGTTCGGCATAGGTTCCCTTGAAAACGGGAATCCATTTGCCCAGGTTATTGAGCAGTCCGGGTGCCCAGGGCTGCACATAGGGATACACTTTCGAGCGGCTTATGGCATCGGCTTTCAGCCATTGGGTTTTTTCACCAAAAAACAACGCAAAGCTCAGCAGGGTGGTATAAAGTACGATATGCAACAGGGCTCCGCCCAGCCGGTTGATCCAGCCCAGCATGGCCAGTTGCACGCTTTTCTCGATGATGCGTGCCGCCAGCCGAACCAAAAGGGCCACAATCAGGAAGGTGACCAGAAAAGAAAGGGAGGGCAGCAACGGACCGGGCACGGCTACCTGCGCAGCAATGTAGCGCCCCGTGAGTGCGGAAAGCTTGAAGGCTGCGGCAAGTCCGGCTACAAGGGCGATCACCGAAAAAAGGGATACAATCAGTCCTTTCCGGTAGCCCTTGAATAGGGCCAATGCAAGCAACAGCAAAAAAACGATATCGATCATCCGGTTTGTTGGACGGTTAAACCTTATCCGGCAAGCTGGGTTTTCACCAACTGGCTGATGAGCTTTCCATCGGCCTGACCGGCAAGTTGCTTGGTGGCTACCGCCATCACCTTGCCCATGTCAGCAGGAGAATTCGCTCCGGTATCGGCGATGATTTTTTGCAAGGCTGTGCGGATGGCCTCCTCGCTCAACTGCGCGGGCAGGAATTTTTCAATGACCACCATCTCTTCCTTTTCCTTTTCGGCCAGGTCGGCACGGCCCTGCTGTTCGAAAATGGCCAGCGCATCCTTGCGCTGCTTCATCATTTTCTGCAGAAACTTCTGTTCGGTGGCTTCATCGATTTCGCCGCCGGCTCCGGGATCGGTTTTGGCTTTGATGATTTCGGCCTTGATGGCCCGAAGCGCCCGGAGTACGCCTTCGTTTTTCGCTTTCATGGCTTCCTTCATTTCGGCCATGATTTTTGTTTCGAGACTCATAAGAAGATCAGTTTGAAAAGAGTTACGTGTTTTGTTGTCCGCGCAGTTGCAGGGACCGGAATTTTTCAATGAAATTTTTGCCAAACCGTTTCATGTCATCGGCCAGTTCCTGCTGATGGGTCGACCGGCTGAAGGTATCGGCCATAGTCATCAGCATCTGGTGGTAAAAATCAGCCATTTCATCCACCATCATGTTCTTGGTCCACAAGTCAATACGCATGGCCGTCTTGTCTTCCCCGTCCCAGAAAGCCAGGCACATGGCTTTGGCTTTGTTCACCGATTCGGCCCGGCTGTCGCTTGCCGTCCAGTTGATTTGTTCAGGAATTTTTTCCGGATCGAGAAGGATATCGATTTTTATAGAAGATTGTGTCATTTCGGTATTTAGGTGTCGGGTAAAGATAACATAATTTACTGCGGATGGTTCGGGCCCGAATCCGCTTGCAGCAGCCGGTACAACCCGTTGGCCGTAGCTGGCGGATTATACCGCAGGCTGGCTTCAAGCCCTGCCTTGATCAGTGCATTCCGGTAGTTCTCGTCCTTGTAAACAAGCATCATTTTTGCGGCAATATCCTGCGGTTCTTCGGGGTTAATGGTAAGCAGGGCATCCGGAAATGTTGCCGTCATTCCGGGTAAATCGGCATGCAGTACGGGAACACCCAGCTGCATAGCACAAATAATTTCATGCAGACTGCACCTTGCCCTGGCGGCTGAAACCCAGGCATAGGACGCGTGCAGGATGGCCCGACGGGTAAGGGCATCCGCACCGGCAATGATCCGCAGTTCGGTTTTGAACTTATAATGCTCCACAATGCGATCAAGTTCTTCATCGGGTTGGTCGGGCAGCAATACCAATAACATGTTGCTTTTCTGACGGACCTTGAACAAGGAAAAGGCCTTGAGCAGGTTGATCAGATTGAACCGTCCACCACTGCCATCGCTGCATACAAAATACTCTTTACCCTCCGTATGCACTTCCCGGATCTGTTCTTTGTTTAATGATGCAACGTTATCGTGTTGCGATAACCCCGGCCAGGGAAGAACATGAATATTGTTTTGCGGGAGTTCAGTCATTGTTTGCAGACAGGCTGCTGTATCGTGGCGGAAACTGATGATCCCTTCCGACTTGCGGATGATTTGAGGAAGTTTTTTCCTGATCAGCTTTCTGTATGAGGCAGACAGTTGATCGAGCATGGCAGCATCCGCAAATGGAAAAGCTACATATTGCCTGAAACGGCAACCAGGCAACAACCATCCATCGGCATGAATTACTGCGTGGGGCTTCAACCGATTCAGCTTTTGATTCAGCCGGAACGCATACCAGCCGGGGAACGTTGCTACCTGTTCCGGTCCGATACAGGTCCATACTTTGTTCGGGGCAATAGACGTTCCCGGATCGGGCCGGGATGAAAAAAAATGAACCCTGATCTCGGGCTGCAGGTTCGCCAACTGCATCACGACCGATTCAACCAACCCTGCCATTTCATGGTCTCCCGACCGAATAAAGAGGTTAACCGCCAGCAGCATACCGGCAAAAGTATCAAAAACCCGCGCGCAGGCGCAAAGGCAAGGTTATTGCTATGTGTAAGGGCAAATGAGCTGCTGCGATTTTATGCAATGAACTTACTTTTACTGACCTTTTCCTGAAGTATAAACCAATGCACAAACCCATTCTTATTTATTGTTACGACGCCTACTGTGGCTGGTGCTTCGGCTTTTCGCCGGTGATCCGAAAGCTATGCGACCGGTATCACGACAAGGTGCAAATCGAGGTGGTCAGCGGCGGCATGCTGCGCGGCGATACGGTAATGCCTATCGACAGGATTGCCCCGTTTATCGCAGGTTCCTACAGGCAGGTGGAGGAAACGACCGGCGTACATTTCGGTGAAGATTTTCTCTGGCATGTGCGGAATCCGCAATTGAGCGACTGGACGCTGGACTCGACCTTGCCTGCAGTGGCGCTTTGCGTGTTCCGGGAATATTTTCCGGAACAACAGCTTGCTTTCGCCACCGCCCTTCAACATTGCCTGTATGCGGAGGGGCGTGACCTCAGTGATCTGGAGGCTTATCGCCACCTGTTGCCGGGCCTCGGCATTCCTCCGGAATCTTTTTTCGAAAAAATGAATACGGAACGGTACCGACTTCTTGCCGAAGAGGATTTCCTCCTTTGCCAAAGGTTGAAAGTATCGGGATTTCCTGCTGTTTTCCTCCGGGAAAACGAGCAGAAAGTGCATCAGCTTTGCTGCGGCTATACGCCTTTTGATATGTTGGCCAGGCAACTTGAAGTAATTCTGGATCGGTTAGCCCCAGGTCCGGAAAAATCATGATTGTCCGGCTATAAAAATGTAACCGCTTGTAAAATGACCAAAGAAACCGCCATCAAATTCTTCGAAGAAAAGCAGGTCCGTTCGGTTTGGGATGCCGGACAGGAGAAATGGTATATCTCGATTGTGGATGTGATTGAAGTGCTTACCGGAACAGACCGCCCTAGAAAGTATTGGAGTGACCTGAAATCCAAGCTCAAAAAGGAGGGCAGTGAGTTGTCCGAAAAAATCGGACAACTCAAAGTGCAGTCTTCTGACGGAAAATTCTACCAAACTGATGTGGCTGATACCGAGCAGCTTTTTCGCCTGATCCAATCAATCCCATCCCCTAAGGCTGAACCCTTCAAACTATGGCTGGCAAGGGTAGCTGCCGAACGATTGGATGAAATGCAGGACCCGGAATTGAGCATCGACAGGGCACTGGAACAATACCTGAAACTGGGGTATTCGGAAAAATGGATCAACCAGCGGTTAAAAAGTATTGAAATCCGCAAGGAGCTTACCGATGAATGGAAGAAGCGGGGATTGAAAGAAGGCCCCCGGTTTGCCGTCCTTACCGATATCATCACTAAGGCCTGGAGTGAAAAGAGCACCAGGGAATACAAGATGCTGAAAGGATTGAAGAAAGAGAATTTACGAGACAACATGACGAATACCGAGCTCATTTTGAGCATGCTCGCCGAAGCGTCCACCAAAGACATTTCAGAGGCTACCCGACCCGGAGATTTTGAGGAAAGCAAGCAGGTAGCCAAACAGGGCGGAACCGTAGCCAGGGTGGCCCGATTGGAACTGGAAGCCAAAACAGGCAAAAAAGTGGTGTCATCGTTAAACGCCCGGGATGCGTTGAAGGCATTACCCGGAAACAAAGTATCCAGGTCGCAAAACATCGCGGCGCGCAGGAAAAATCCCCGCAAAAAATAATTTCCGCTTATGCTGCTCACCGTAACCCCGAACCCCTGTGTTGATAAAAGCACGGATGTACCTGCACTTGCTCCGGAAGCCAAACTCCGTTGCAGCCAGATGGTCTATGAACCCGGCGGCGGGGGTATCAATGTCAGCAAAGCGCTCCGGAAGCTGGACCTTGAAGCATTGGCCTTGTTTCCTGCCGGAGGACACAACGGCCGCATGCTTTGCGGTTTACTCGACGACGCTGGCATTGCCTACCATGCCATTGAGAGTGCTGTTGAAACGCGCGAAAACTGGGTGGTATTTGAAAGCCATACGCACAAGCAGTTCCGCTTCACCTTTCCCGGCATTGCCATTCAGGATACCGTGGCTGCTTCATTGGTGGATGCCATCCGTTCGTTTTCGCCGACCTATGTGGTTGCCAGCGGCAGCCTGCCACCTGGACTGCCGCATTCTTTTTATGGCATGATCGTGGACATGACCAATGCCTCGGGTGCCCGCTGCATCGTCGATACCGGCGGTCCTGCCCTGCGGGCGCTTGCCGGAAAGAAGGCCTTTCTGATCAAACCCAATGTCGGCGAGCTTTGCCGCCTCTTGCAGGTGGAGAAGCTTGAAAAGAACGAGGTCGACGATGCGGCCCTTCAGGTGGTCAGCGAAGGGTATGCCGAACATGTGGCGGTAAGCATGGGCCCTGAAGGCGCCTGGCTGGTCAGCGCAACGGAAAAACATTTTGTGAAAGCCCCCACCGTGAAGAAGTTAAGCACAGTGGGTGCGGGCGATAGCATGGTGGCCGGCATGACGGCCCTGCTCTATCAGGGAAAATCGTTGCGCGAAGCACTGGCCTTCGGGGTGGCCTGCGGAACAGCCGCTACCATGAATGCAGGTACCCGGTTGTTCAACCGGGAAGATGCGCAACGCCTGTACGAATCCCTCCTTTAGTCTATTGCGCTGAAAATTTTTTTCCGGTTTTATGTAATCCGTCCGATTCCGCCATCCTGCATGAAAATTGGTTATGCCCATTGCAGGAAAAGATCCCCGTTATGTTCAAATCACCTTTCAGCTGGTCTTGCTGTGTTACGGAAACCTGCTGCTGGACTGGGATTATTCGATCCGCTTCTACCTGATTTATATTTTCGGGTCCGCTGTTTTTTTTCTTCTGGCCGAAGGATTGCAGGGTTATCCCGACAAATCAATACCCCGATTCAGTAAACGCATCCGCTACGGCTGGCCTTCTGTGCTGATTTCTTCGCTGGGCTTATGTCTGCTCTTGCGCACACAACGATGGGAGACTGCCCTGCTCGCATCGGGCATCACGGTTCTTTCCAAATACCTTATAAAAGTTGAAGGCCGGCATGTATTCAATCCAAGTGCCCTGGGCATTGCCGCCACCATCACCTGCACCGGTCAGGCCTGGTTCAGTCCGGGTCAGTGGGGCAGCGGTACGATGATTTTTTTTCTGGTGATGCTTACCGGTATCACCCTGATCAGCCGGGTGCATCGCGCAGGTATCGGTCTTGTTTTTCTCTCGGCCTTTCTGCTCTTTCTTTTTACAAGGCAGATCCTTTACCTGCATTGGCCGCCGGATTTTTTCCTGCAGTCGGTCAGCACGGGGAGCCTGCTCATTTTTTCCTTCTTTATGATCACCGATCCAAAAACCATTCCCAACCATAAGTTAATCCGCATGGGCTGGGCGGTTGGCGTTGCCGCACTGGCGTTCTATCTGGCCACCTTCCGCTTTGTGCAGGGCGCGCCGCTCTGGGCATTGGTTCTGCTTCAGCCGCTGGTTCCCTTGCTCAACCGCATATTTCGTTCATCCCGGTTTGAATGGCAGCCACGCTTCACTTCCCAAAATTCAATTCTTCTTCAACCTTAAACATCTGGAATCATGAAAAAACAAATCATCATCCCGCTCGCACTCATCGCCCTCGCTCCCTTGTTGTATTCCTTCTGCGGATTCTATGTAAGCAAGGCCGATGCCACCCTTAAGAACAAAGCCAGCCAGGTGATCCTGGTACGAGAGGGTAACCGCAATGTGATTACCATGTACAACGATTTCCGCGGCAACATCAACGATTTCGCCATGGTGGTACCGGTACCTGTTGTGCTGAAGAAAAGCGATATCCGTGTGGTGGATCCCGGCATCTTTCAGCGACTCAACGATTACAGCGCTCCCCGCCTGGTGGAGTATTACGACCAGAATCCCTGTCAACCGAACTACGGCATCCAAAAAGATGAAGTAGCCATGGCTATGGCGATGACCGAGTCGGACAGCAATAAGGATGTGGTTACGAAACGCAGCCTCGGTGTCAAGGTGGAAGCGCAGTATGTGGTGGGGGAATACGATATCCTGCTGCTGAGCGCTACCGAAAGCCTGGGTCTCAAGGAATGGCTTGTCACTAACGGATACCGTATACCCAGGCAGGCCGAAGAAGTACTGGATCCCTATATCAAAAGCAACCTGAAATTTTTTGTAGTAAAAGTCAATGCCGCGGAGAAGGCCCGACTGCAGGGGAATTATCTGCGGCCCATACAAATCAGTTTCTCTTCGCCCAAATTCATGCTGCCGATCCGGCTGGGTATGGCAAATGCCGATGGGGATCAGGACCTGATCGTATATGCCTTCACCCGCAAGGGACGGATTGAATGTGCCAATTACAGGAATGTGCCGGTATCCACCGACAGAAATGTGCCGCTGTTTGTACAGAAAAACTTCAATGGGTTTTACGATCAGCTGTTTGCCCGGCAATGGCAGCAGTCAGGCTACAGCGCCGCATTCCTTGAGTACGCCTGGGATGTGAGCCCCGCCAATTATTATCACTGCGACCCCTGCATTGCCACCGCTCCTTCAGCGGCGGATATCGTTCAGGCAGGGGTCTGGTGGCTGAATACCAACTGGAACGATTACCGCAATGTGGATGAGGAAATCACTGACCCCGCCAACCAGCAGGTGCATTTCACCCGTTTGCATTTCCGCTACAACCGGCGAAGTTTCGCGCAGGACCTGCAGTTCCAGGTGACGCCGAACACCGAAACCTTTCAGGCGCGCTATGTAATTACCCATCCTGCCCAGGGAAGTTTTGCCTGTGCCGAAGGAAAAAAATACCTGAACAACTTGCGGGAGCGAAGAAAAGCCGAACTCGAGGAGCTGACCAAACTCACGGGAAAAACCCTGGACGAATGGCAGGATGAGGCCCGTACTGAAGGCAATAATGCCAATCCGGATGCTTCAGTCGGATATGCCCGGGTGATGCATGAGTTACAAAAGGAGCGCCGGAACGCCCGTGAGATGCATATTCCCATCTACCTGCTCGGGTTGCTTGCGGCCGGCGGCACGGTATGGATGCGTTACCGGGGGATGATCTGAGGCAGGAGGCAAACATTTTTACGGATGGGTTGTTAGGCCGGTGTATTCATTCGATCTGCCATGCCCAATACCGGCGAAATAATCTTCAAGCAAAGCATGCAGCCACAGGCCGATTACCTGTTTGCAGGTTCGGGTGCGGCTGCTTCCCTTTTGCTGATCAGCATGGAGCATCGCGGACTGCTGGACGGAAGAAACATCGTTGTCATCGACCCTGATCCTAAGGCGCAGAACGACAAGACATTTTGTTTCTGGGCCACCCCGGAGGAATTGTCCGTCTTCCGTTGCAGGCGGCTGATCAGTCATCAGTGGGATCGTGCGGCGGTAAACGGAAATCCCGATCAAAGCATCTCTCCCCTGACCTATCTGCACGTTTCAAGCCTGGACCTTTATAACGAGCTCAGAAGGATTTTGGAAAAGCACAACATCCTTCGGGTGCATGAACCTGTAAAGGAAATACTGGCAATTGACAACGGCGTTGACGTACGCACAGCAAGCCGATCCTTTCATGCGAAGCAGGTATTCGACAGCCGACCTCCGGAATATCTGCGGCCCGAGAAAAACCAGGCCCATCTGCTTCAGTCCTTTATAGGATACAGGGTATCGGTTGAAAACAAGGTTGAGGACACCAACCGGATCGACCTGATGGATTTTGATGTGGAGCAATCGGGGTACACCCAGTTTGTTTACGTCCTACCCTTTTCGTCGGACCGGATGCTGGTGGAACTCACGCGCTTCGGTGCGGCAACGCTTACGCGTGAAGAAGCGGAACCTATCCTTGACCAGTACATCAGCAGGCGTTTTGGCAATTATACGATTGAGGGTAGGGAAACCGGGTCCATTCCCATGAGTTCGGCTGTCATCCGGCAGAACCCGGTTCGCGGTGTGATCAGCATCGGTGGGCGTGCCGGTGCGGTGAAGCCCAGCACAGGCTATGCATTCAAAAACATGTTCCGGCAAGCCGAGTCTATCTGCACGGCGTTGCAAAAGCAGGTGCAGCCGGCAGTTCCAAAAACTCCGGCACGCTTCCGTCTTTACGACCGGTTATTGTTGATGATCCTCCTGCGGTTACCCCAACTGGGAAAGCCGATCTTCAATACCTTGTTCCGGAAAAACAGCACGGCGCATGTCTTGCGTTTTCTGGACGAGCAAACCTCTTTTTTCCAAGACCTGCGTATCCTGCTTTCCTTACCGGTCAAGCCCTTTCTTGCAGCGTTTTTCAGGGATACGGCTTACCGCTACCGCGCACTGATGGCCCCCGTTTTTGTTCTGCTCACAGCGACTGTACTCCTGGTGCTTCATCGGTATCAACCGGAATTGTTCACGGGCGTTCAGGTTGTTGTGTTTTCACTGGGATTGCTCAGTATCGGTATTCCCCATGGCGCTTTGGATCATTTGCTGGAAACCGGCAACCTGCAGTTCAAAGTAGGCATCGGCTTTGTGGTCAAATACCTGGGTGCGGGAGCCGCCTATCTCTTACTTTGGCTTGCCGCACCGAGTCTGGCCCTGCTGTTTTTTCTGCTCTTCTCGGCCTGGCATTTCGGCGAGGGCGATATGCAGCAGTTTGCACCCGAACGGCCTGCAGCAGTGAAGAATTTTTTATGGGGTATCATCGTGTTGGTTACCATCATCTGCAGCCATGCTTCGGAGGCAACCGTGCTGCTAAACAATATGGGGGTGTTTTTGCCCGGGCTCAATCCGGTCGCTGAAAAAACAATTCCCTGGCTGTTGATATTTTTTACAAGCTGCTGGGGTATCGCGGAGCGGCGTCCGGCCATGGTGCTTAGCGCGCTGCTGCTGGCGGTTAGCATACCCTTGCCGCTGCTTACATCCTTCGGCCTGTATTTTATCGGCCAGCACAGTCTGAACACATGGGACCATCTTAAGAAAGGGTTTCAGGCCGATAGTTTTTCCCTGTACCGTAAAGCCCTTCCGTTTACTGCGGGAGCGCTGCTTATCTTCCTGTTATCTCTGGCCGGGCTCAACGCGGGGTGGTTTGAGGCATTCAACGGACATGCGGTTACGGTGTTTTTTGTATTCATATCCTGCATCAGCTTCCCGCATGTGATCGCCATGCATGGATTTTACCGGGGAAAGAAGCAGCTCTTGCGCTGACCTCAACATTCTGGCCATCATATTTCCAGAAATCCGGATGTCTGCCCTTGTTTCGGCAGGAAAACCTGTTTTCTCCGGGGGGAATAGTTTAAAAAGTAAAATATAACGGAATTCAAGCCTGTCGACAGTTTTTTCGGGCCTAAACGGGTAAAATCCGCTCCAAATAAGCATCTTGGCCATTGATTGAGTGCCTTTTTTCCCGTTTGGAGCAGGCGGAAAGCCTTGGCCGGTCGGATCGGGATTTTTGAAATTCAGTCAGGGAGCGGATTGTAGCACAAAAAAATAAAAACCAAATTTCCAAACAACTTTAACAATTTTTTGTTGAAAGGTTTGAATGGAGTCCAGAGACCATTAAAAACGGGGAGTTTCCGAAAATCCTTAAGAGTAGGACTACTAAAATCTTTTTTATGGAACACTTGAAAATCGCAAGCGATAATTACGTAGCGTTTACGTTTTTTATCGGCACCATGGCCATGATGGCCGCCTCGGTCTTTTTCTTTTTTGAGCTGGGCAATACCTCTCAGAAATGGAGAACTTCGGTACTTGTATCCGGATTGATCACGTTCATCGCCGCAGTGCATTATTACTACATGCGGGGATACAATCTGGAAACCGGCGATTCGCCCACTTTCTTCCGTTATGTGGACTGGATCCTTACCGTACCCCTGATGTGCGTGGAATTCTATCTGATCACCAAAAAAGCCGGTGCCAAAATCGGGTTGCTCTGGAAGCTGATTTTCGCTTCGCTGGTGATGCTGGTAACCGGTTACTTTGGCGAAACCATCGACCGCGGCAACAGTGTTATGTGGGGTGTGATTTCCGGTG
This sequence comes from uncultured Ferruginibacter sp., assembly GCA_964655055.1. Taxonomy (GTDB): domain Bacteria; phylum Bacteroidota; class Bacteroidia; order Chitinophagales; family Chitinophagaceae; genus Ferruginibacter. The sequence continues at coordinate 880 of CAZZLI010000091.1, read as the reverse complement.
CTGCCTATTTCTATATTGCTTACCTCGTCTGGTTCGGCGAAGTCGCCAATCTGGCTCAAAACGCCGGCCCGCAGGTTGCCAAAGCCACCCGCATCCTTGCCTGGTTCGTTCTGGTAGGATGGGCCATCTATCCGCTTGGTTACATCCTGGGAACACCCGGAGGCCTTTTCGGAAAGCAACTGGTGGCTGACCCCGCCGCTGCTACACACGCCATGGATATCGTGTACAACATTGCCGATGCCGTCAACAAAATCGGTTTCGGTCTGGTGATTTATGCACTGAGCCGTAAGGAGGATTAATCATATACTTCTCAGTAATTCATCGAAAAGGCGAATGTCATAAAAATGACATTCGCTTTTTTTGTCACCCTCCTTCGATGTCCCCACCGTCCACAATTCGAAATGAATCCTCTGCCCTGGTTCGTGGCATACGAACCTGTTTTTGTATGAACGATGATGGCAATGATTATATCATGACTATGAAAGCAGCCTTTGCAGATTCAAAAACTCTTTCAACTTTCAAGGACTGCTTTGCAGACTTCGCGTGTTTCCCTTCCTGCACTTTGCGTGAAATAAATCAATGGTGGAGTATCCCATCAGCCGGGGCTGTGCAGCCACATATTTTCCCGAAACCAATGTACTGGTACCTATCGGTAGCTTGGCAACAAAGAGCAATACGCCCGTATCGAAGTTGGTATTAGTGACCCTTGAAAAAATAGTTGAACCACGGTAACCAAGCCTCGACATATCGTTATTGGTTTTGCTCCGGGGACAGTTGTTTGGCAGCAAAATGCTCCCTATATTTGCAGGCCCTGGCTTAGTTTTATACGAAAAAGCCGGATTGAAATTATACGAAAGTGAAGTTACTTTTAGCCCAAAAA
>CAZZLI010000090.1:0-12063 GCA_964655055.1 uncultured Ferruginibacter sp. | reverse complement strand
GTTCAAAGTTCAATGTTCAAAGTTCAAAGTTCAATGTTCAAAGTTCAATGTTCAAAGTTCAAAGTTTGTTGCGGGGTTCTGGCGCACGAGTCCGATTGTGTGCCTGGCGTTACTCAAATTTCACGCAAAGCCGCATAAGCAGGTAAGGCAAGGCGCGAAGGAGACCCTGATGATTAAGCGTTCTTTTATCGATTCAGTAGGCCTCACGCATACAAGGCACTCATCATAGCCTTCATTCAATCATTTCAATCATAGTTCAGATACAAAAGCCCTTGTTTAACAGACCGGTATAAGTTTGGTATTCAACGCTTTAGGCGGTTGTCGCACCTGCTCAAAATTTTCTTGGTTGTATCAATATGAACACCGAACTTTATGAAAGTTTCGATTAAGACTTCTTCGATTCTTCCAATCCATTATTCTCGTTGATTGACCTCCATTCGATTCCTGATTACCGGTAATCGAAACCCTCCGATTTTCCTCCTGTCAAGCCAGTTTTATTCGTTTTATTCATCGCGTTCAACGTAAGCACTATGCGGGGTATCCGCCTAAAATTCAGGTTCGCATTCCTTCGCCTGGAGGGTATTTTCTTCCAAATAATGGAACGGGGCCTCCATTTTTCCGGAATCAGGAATTGTCTGAGCGGGCCGAAAATGCTCAAATGCAGTCCGGTATTGACTTTCAGTAATTGGCACCAATACTGTAATCTCAAGAGCAGGGAAATTCGGTTTCCCGGTACCTCGAACCCCTCCACAATGAAAACGCGCCTGATTCTGTTGCCGCTGCTGCTGTTCACACTTGGGTTGAACGCCCAGCGCAATTGCCATACTGTGGAGTACGGCAGGAAACTGGCGGCTGAAAATCCCGGTGCAGCCTTTGCCATCAGTACTGCAGAAGACCGGGTGAACGCCTATCTTGCCGCTTCCGCTAACCGCGCTGCGCGTGATACCACCGCCAATGAGCTGATCAATATTCCTGTGGTTGTCCATGTCTTGTACAATACCGCGGTCCAGAATATCAGCGATGCCCAGATACTCTCGCAACTGGAGGCATTGAATAACGATTTTTCAAACAGTAATGCGGATAAAGGCAACCGCCCCGGTGTTTTCAAAAATCTTTCCGCCGATGTGCGTATCCGTTTCTGCCTGGCACAACTTGATCCGCAGAGCAAGCGTACCTCCGGCATTGAGCGGAAGTACACCGGCATATCCACGTTCTGGCCCGATGATGCCATGAAGATTTCCTCAAGGGGTGGCATTGCCGCATGGAACAGCCGCCGTTATCTGAATATCTGGATCTGTCCGCTCAACACCCGTACGCTGGGTTATGCCAGTTCACCCGGAGGTCCTGCTGAATTGGACGGTGTGGTTATTTCTTACGATGTCTTCGGAACCATCGGTTCCCTGCGAACCGGATTCAACAAGGGCCGCACGGTTACACATGAAGTTGGCCATTGGCTTGGTCTTCGCCACTTGTGGGGCGATAGCGACTGTGGTGATGATGGCGTGGATGACACACCCCGGCAGCGCTCCTACAATTTCGGTTGCCCCAGCTTCCCCCGCGTAACCACCTGCTCCGAAAATTCATTTGGCGACATGTTCATGAATTTCATGGACTTCAGCGATGATGCCTGTATGAACATGTTCACCGAAGGGCAGAAGAAAAGGATGCGCGCGTATTTTGCCGCAGGAAATGCCCGAAATACGCTGCTCAATGCTTTCGCCTGCGACAGCACCCTGATTGGCGGGGGGGCAATACCGGGAACGGGTACCAATGAATTGCCGGGAAATACCGGGGTGGAAATCAAGCCTTTCAGTTTCTTCCCCAATCCCGCTTCAGGTCAGCTGACTTTTTTGAACAAGACGCAAGGCAATACGCCTCAAACAATAAGCATTTGTTCTTCCGAGGGTAAATGCGTTTTCAAGATGCAAATTACCGGCGCACAAAAAACGATTCCCCTTTCAGGAATCCAACCCGGCTTGTATTACATGAACGTGAGTTCAGGAGGCAGTCACTGGGTGGAAAAAGTTATGATTCATTAACAGGGTTCAGCGGGTAATTTCTTTCGACGTAATCAACTGTTCATAACGAGTTCGGCAATCTGATCGGCCACAATTGGCGCGAGGGCCACGCCCATACCGCTCATCCGTACGCAGGTGAATGTCTTTTTCCCTGCAGCCCTTACAATCGGCATCTTTTCACTGCCCATAGCCATGATACCGCTCCAGCGCTGATCGATCGTGAAGGGAATACCGGGAAGCAAATGCGCTGCGGCAAACGATTCAAGCTCCTTCTGGATCTTTTCGGTGATATCCATGTTCAGCGTTTCCTCGGTTTTGAAATCCTTGTTTCTGGCCCCGCCGAGCAGCAAACGGTTCTCTACATTGCGGAAATAATAGTATCCGCTGTCAAAATGAAACGTGCCTCTTATCTGCAGTTTTTCAATCGGGTTTGTGATGAAAACCTGCCCGCGGCAGGGAATGATATCGATGCCGGGCATGAGCCTGATTGTGAAGGCATTGGTACAAAGTACAAGACGTGAACAGGAAAAACCCGGGTTACGCTCGGTCTGTATCGTAACGCCCCGCTCGCTTTCCTCGAAGCTTTTGACCGTGGTATTGTTGAAAATGCGTACGCCGTTTTGGGTGACTTTGCGTTCGAGCGCCCTGATAAGCATAGCGGGGTGGATGCCGCCTTCCAGTTCGTTTTCAATCATGTGGCTGAATCCGGCAAAGCCAAAAGCGCTGAGCTTTGCATCGGCATGCCGGAAGGTGTCCTTTATTCCCGTGAACTCCGACAGCATCCGGTTGATCCAGGGGATTTCTGCGGCACAGGCTTCCCAGTCGGGCGAGTCGGGCCTGAAACATTCATAACCGCCCGAGGCATCATAGCCGATGGCATCTCCGGGGAAATACTTGCGGATCTTGTTCAGGCCTGCATACCGCATGCTGACAAGTTCCCGCAATTTCTTATCACCCAGTGTTTTCCGGTCACTCAGGATTTCGGAGGGGCTTCCGAAACAGCTGAATCCCGCATTGCGCGTGCTTGCTCCGGTAGGAATCACCCCCCGCTCCAGAATGGTTACTGAAAGCGCAGGATTCTTTTCGGTGAGGGAAAGCGCAGTCCAGAGGCCACAGAAGCCCCCGCCCACGATGATTACGTCCTGCGGAGCAAAGTATTCGGTTTTTTCCCAGTAGGAGATTCCGGTCATTAGTGTGGATTGCTTTTTCGCTGAATTGTTGTTTCGCCTGTCAAGTAAGGATTCGGAGTCTCTTTGAAAAAATGCGGATGAATGCTTTCGGGCTATGCATTGGCCATTACCGGGGCAGTACATAGGGTTTGCCGCCGAAAAATATGCGCAAGGAATCACGGGCGCGCGATGTATCGGAAAGTGGTTGGGTAAAGGGCATCTGGATCCTGAACAGCGTTGAATCGCCATTACTCTCAAGTTCCAGTTTATGGCCGTAACTGATCAGTTTCCGGTAGGCCTTGTCGGCCGTCAGGAAGTTGGTGTATTCTTTTATGACAATCCGGAAATTGTTGCTGTCTGCCGGTGCAACGGGGGTAATCTTTGAACTGTCTGCCTGTTTTGGGGCGAGTGTGCTGTCCTTTGCCGTAAGGTTTTGCGCCGTATCGATCCGGACGGTATCCGTTAAACTGACAACTGCCTGTTCAGGGATTTTCGGGTTGGCCTGCTTATTTGAAAGATACCGGTATAAACCGAATCCACCTGCACCAAGAAGCCCAAGAAGTAAAAGCATGAGGGGTAATTTTGAACGGGTTCCTCCTCCTGTCCTCCTGTCTGCTTCTATTCCGGTTGAAGGGATTTTCTCTGTCAACGGTTTAGGTGCTTCCTCAGATCTGGGGGCCACATAATTCCCCGGCGCGAATGTGTACTCGCCTGATTGGGTTCTGAGAATGGTGCCCACTCCTTCAATGACAACAGGCTTGCCGATATGCAGAAACTGACGCGCGAGCAGGGTATAGGATTCAAGATCGGAGGAGGCAAGCGGCCTGATTTTTCGCGTCTGCTCCATGATGGTGCGCACCAGGTCCTCGTCCTCTCCGGCATGCGGATCGGCTTCAAAGCCCAGGGCGTTGGGGGGAAACTGGAAATTGCGGTCACTCTGCTCAGGCAGGGCCACCGAAGCATCGAGGTGGATGGTTCCGATACCCTGAAGGGTTACTTTACGGGCATTGTACAAATGCCTGACAATGATATGGGCTGTTTTCACTGCTATTGCTCTCTTTGGGTAAAACAAACCTACCTAATATATCCCAACCGGCAAAAATATGGCCGGGTAGGGGTTAACTTTGCGCGTCATGTTGACCGATCGGGAAAAAGCGTTTCTGGATTACTGGAAAGCCAACAGGGAACGGAAGAAGAATGCAGCTGTGCGATTGCGGGAAGGCTTGCAGCCGGCGCTTTTGTTTGCCCTGCCGGTGATCCTGTTGCTGATTGCCGTATGGTTGTTCTTCCCCGAATGGCAAACAAAGATTTCCAAAACATCACCATCGGCCCTGATTGCTGCGCTGCTGGCCCTGGCGATGGTGGTGGTCTTCTTCGCTTTTTTCAAAACCCAGTATGATTGGGAGAAGCAGGAGCAACAGTATCGGGAACTGCGTTCAAAATCACATGACGAAAACGGAAACCAGGATACATAAGGAAATTGCGGTTGTCGGTTCAGCCGCTGGTTCAGGCAATCGGTATACATTTTTTAAGTAAACGAAAAATACACCTTCATGAAACCCGTTACGTTCTTTTTCTTAGGCGCCCTCCTGCTGGCTGGCTCCTGTTCAAAAAACAACAATAACAACAACACCTGCGACCCGACACCACCCCCCATAACGGCCAGCGATGCTGAACGCAACTATCTTCAGTTGTATGTCAATGCGATCGGCAGCAGTGCCATTCAGCATCCCAGCGGTTTTTATTATGAAATCCTGGTGCCGGGAACGGGTGCGGCTTCTCCCACGATATGCTCCAGCGTTTTGGTGACCTATATCGGCACCGTGATCAACGGAAGCGGTGCGCCTTTCGACCAGAATCTTACCGGAATCAACTTCCCCTTGTCCAATCTGATTGTAGGTTGGCAGATAGGTATTCCGCTGTTGAAGAAGGGCGGCTCCATCCGCTTGTTTCTGCCGCCCTCCATGGCCTATGGCAACAACGGGCAACCGGGAATTCCGCCAAATTCCTATCTGCGTTTCGACATCAGTCTTCTGGATTTTCAGAACTAAAAAACGCAACCTTGTCCGGCGAAGCGATTTCAGTATTCGATATGTTCAAAATCGGGGTTGGACCTTCCAGCAGCCATACCCTTGGGCCCTGGCGTGCCGCCCTGCGCTGTATCAACGAACTCCACGGGCAGCAAAAGTTTGACCGGGTGGAACGCATCACCGTATTGTTGTACGGCTCTCTGGCCAAGACCGGTATCGGTCACGGTACCGATATCGCCCTGCAGATGGGCCTGATGGGGATGGATCCCGTTACGGTTCCGGTAGAGCAAATCGACGGCATCATCGCCGATATCCGCGACCGTAAAGAATTGCGCTTCGATAATAAAAGGCCCGTTGTTTTCGATCCCCTGACCCATATCCGTTTCCTCGCGCAGGAATCGCTTCCCTTTCATCCGAATGCGCTGACCTTTGTTCTGGATCTGTCCGGTGGGGAAACCCTTCGGGAAACCTACTATTCCATCGGTGGCGGATTCGTGGTAAAAGAAGGGGAGGACCCTGCAACCAAAGAAAACGTAGAACTGCCTTTTCCTGCTGATACTTCGGAAAGCCTGCTGCACTGGTGCATGAAGACGGGCCTGCACATCTATGAGATTGTTGCGGAAAATGAACTTTGCTGGAATTCCGAAACCAAGATCAATACGCGGTTGCTTGAAATCTGGGGCGTGATGCGGGAGTGTATCTACAAGGGATGCCATACGCGCGGAATGTTGCCGGGCGGACTCCAGGTCAAGCGTCGCGCTTTCGACCTCAATAACAAACTGCTTCAGGGAAAAACCTATGAAGGAATCGATGCCTGGGCTGAAAAAATCCGGACAGGAGGTAACGGGTTCAATTATACGCTTGACTGGGTGAGTTGTTTCGCCCTTGCTGTGAATGAACAGAACGCCGCCTTCGGTCGTGTGGTTACCGCACCCACCAATGGTTCCGCCGGCGTAATTCCTGCGGTATTGAACTACTACCTGCTGTTTTGTTTGAATGGACAAAAGAATGCTGATGAACAGGTGATTCGCTTCCTGCTTACTGCAGGGCAAATCGGCAGCATCATCAAGAAAGGCGCCACCATTTCGGCGGCCATGGGCGGATGCCAGGCTGAAATCGGCGTCAGCAGCGCGATGGCGGCGGCGGCACTAACCGAATGCATGGGCGGTACCCAGCGGCAGGCGGTGATGGCTGCTGAAATCGCCATGGAGCACCATCTGGGCATGACCTGCGACCCTATCGGCGGACTGGTACAGATTCCCTGCATCGAGCGCAATACCATGGGTGCCATCAAGGCCATTACGGCAAGCCAGCTGGCGCTGCAAAGCGCACCCGATTTCGCCAAGGTCAGCCTCGACGGTGTCATCCGCACCATGTGGAATACGGCACTTGACATGAACAGCAAATACAAGGAAACAGCCGACGGTGGCCTCGCCACCAACATCCCCATCAGTTTGAGTGAGTGTTGACACTCCCGAAAACAAAGAAGCCTTTTAATCCGGCGATCCGATTCCGGTTAAAAGGCCTGCTTGTTGAACGAACACTGAAAAAACCCTATAAGAAGTTGATCTGATCTTTTTTGATTCCCCCGCTATCTGTCGGCACATTAATCAGAATGCCTAAAGGATGCCAGAAATCAACAGTATGCAAATCAATCGCTTACAAGTACGGTTTTTTATGATAAAATCCGGAATCGGGAATGATTTCCGGCAGGTGGAAGAAGACATTAAACAAGGTACTCACGCAGCCAATGTAATCAAGGTTCAGCGAATTTGTTTCATGCAAAGTCCTTAGGCTGGTGTTGCGCCCCTCTGGCGCAAGTGTTCCGCAGGATCGCTTGTTGGCAAGCCAGATGGACTTTTGAGCTGCTAAACCCCGATACAATCGGGCAGAATAGATAGACACAAGTGATCGCTTAGGCGAACACTCGCGCCAGATGGTAGACAAGGGAAAGGTTTGAGAGGTTTAAAAGGTTTGAGAGGTTTGTTCAAAGTTCAATGTTCAAGGTTTCTCAATGCCTGAAGTTCGTTGCGGGGTTCTGGCGCACGAGTCCACTCGTGTGCCTTGCCGTTGCTAAAACATCTTGTTTCATGCCGGGGCGCAAGTAAATGTTGAATGAAAGGTTTTGAGTGTTGAATTGATCGGATCTTCTTTTGTCTCTTGATCCTTCCTTGTACGCTTGGTGGTAAAAATTCAAATCCTGTTCTTCATTGAACATTCAAAATTTACCACCTAACACCAATTTATGGTGTTTGTGAAGTGGTATTCGCGTTATCTTCCTTCTTCGGAGCGGGCTTTTCGAAAAACAGTTTCAGTGACATGAGCAGCAGCAGTACGGCAAATATTTTTTTAGTGACATCGGGTGGCAGCACCAGCGCCACCTTGCTGCCCAACAAACTTCCGGCCATGAAACCTGCGGCGAGGTAAAGCACGCTCATCGGGTCGATATTGCCCGTCTTGTAATACTGCCAGGCGCCGAGGATGCCTACCGGCAGCAGCAGCATGCCCAGTGAAGTCCCCTGCGCCTTCATCTGGGTGAATCCGGCAATGAACATCAGCGCCGGAACAATGATGACGCCTCCGCCGATGCCGACCAGTCCGCCGAAAACGCCGGCTGCAAATCCGATCAGGATCAGCGCGAGAATCAGGGTGCTTCCTTCCATACGCGGGGTTTGTTTTTTGGGTTGATCAGGATGCATAGGTTTTGCTGTACCGGGTGATCGATTCGCGGATGATGTCCAGCGCTTTTTCCCGGCTCTGGAACTGGTCGATCTTTACCGATTTTTTTTCCAGCACTTTGTATTGTTCGAAGAAATTGCGCAGTACCTGGATGAAATGACCACTGAGTTCATCGATATGGCGAACATGGTTCACCATAGGGTCGTTTGCCGCTACGGCAATGATTTTGTCGTCGCCCTGGTTATTGTCGATCATCTGCATGTTTCCTATGATTGTGGCCTTCACCAGGCACAGCGGCTGTATGCTTTCGCTGCAGAGTACCAGGATGTCGAGCGGATCGCCGTCTTCACCCAGGGTTTGGGGAATGAAACCGTAGTTGACCGGATAATGGAAGGAGGAATAGATGACCCGGTCGAGTTTCAACAGGCCTGTAGCCTTATCGACCTCATATTTGGTACGGGAACCCTGCGGGATTTCAATCACCGCGTTCACCGTTTCGGGTGCCTCATCACCGTAGTGGGCACCATGCCAGGGGTGTAGTATATGCTTCACTGTTATGCTCCGCCAAGTTTGTAGCCCAGCACCGCGGCACCGATGCCGCCACCGACGCTGAGCAGGATATAAAGGATAAAGGTCGTGTATTTGCCCTGATGCAGCAACTGCATCAATTCGCCCGAAAAAGCCGAGAAGGTGGTGAAGCCGCCGCAGAATCCTGTAACCAGCAGCAGTCGTAGTGCCGGGCTCATTCCGCTTGCCCTTGTGGCCAGCCCAAGCAGCAGCCCCAGCAACAGGCTGCCGGCAAGATTCACGAACAGGGTTGCAAGGGGGAATTCTTTTTCCGGAACGATTCGGCTGCAGAAAAAACGGAGCATACTGCCTGCCGCACCGCCTATGCCTGCCATCAGATATTGTTTCAACATAGCAGCGTGATTGATTCGTTAAGGGCGCAGGCTCACGGTCCAGCGGTCGCCGGTTCTTACAAGCCTCAGTTTCTTTTTTACGCCCGGAATATCTGAGGTGGAGTAGGTGAGTATCTGCTCCTTTTCGCTGAGCGCTTGCATTTCATGAACAATGATATCGGCTGTTTTAGCCTTTCCCATTTCAGCGGCAGTTTTTGCGGCGAACCGTTCCTGTTCCGCCCTGAGCAGCGCTGCATTTTCAGGGCCGGATTCCAGCAGGGTTGCGGCTTCATCGAATCGGTTGTTGTTACAGTTCCTGATGAAGGCCTGCGCAGTACCCAGTTCATCGCCGGGTTTTTCCGCTGCGGTCTTGCAGCCGCCATAAACCAGCAAGGCGGCGAAGAGCAGCGGGGCAACCAAACGCATCATGCGAAGCGAACGGTGTTTTTCAATGATTGCGGATGGGGGGCTGGACGGCATGTTTTTCTGGTGGAAGGGGGATTGGGAAAAAGGAGCGGTTCATTCCGGAATCTTGTTCTTCAATTCTTTTTCGATGACATCCTGCATTGAATCAATCATTTTCTGTCCCTGGCGGAGCTGTCCGGCAACCGAGTCGAAGTTGATGTTGCGCAGTTGGTCAAGACCTGCCTTGAGGCTGTCGATACCCCGGTTCACCTGTTCGCCGATGCTGCCTGCCGTCATTTCAAGCAGGGAACCCATATCGAAGGCAACTTTCCAGATGCCGTCCACTTTCCTGAGCTTATAATTGAAGGTGACGCCCGATTTCTTTTCTTTAACCGGAACGGTAGCGGTGTTTCCTTCTATGTTTGCGGTGCCGATTTCAACCTGAGCCGGATTCAGTCCATTGAACACGCGGGAATCACCGGCCATCTTGCTGCCTTTTGCAATCAGGTCCATCATGCCTTTACTTTCCGGTGTGGTTAGTGATTGGGCCAGGGCCATATCTTTTTTAGCCAGGGCTTCCAGAAACCGGCTCACCACGCCTTGAGGGCCTGAATCGGGCAGGCAGCCGGTGAAGCCCAGCAGCAGGGTGGCGGCAAGCAGCAACACAACGCGTCGGGTGAGGCTGAAATGCAGGAAGGGGGCGTTCATTTTCGTTTATGCTTTATCGTTAGCCGTTCCTTCTTCGCGTTCCTTCTCCTTGTCGTAGGCCTTGATTATCGCTTTCACGAGGCGGTGGCGCACCACATCTTCCTCATCGAGTTCGACATAACCGATGCCGTCGATGTTCTTGAGGATCCGCAACGCCTTGTGCATGCCGCTGCGCATGTTCTTGGGCAGGTCGATCTGCGTGGGGTCGCCGGTGATGATGGCTTTGGCATTGGCACCGATACGGGTCAGGAACATTTTCAGCTGACCGTCGTTGGTGTTCTGCGCCTCATCGAGAATGATGAAGGCATTGTCGAGCGTACGGCCACGCATATAAGCCAGGGGCGCCACTTCGATGGTGCGCGTGGTCATATAGTAACCGAGTTTGTCGGCCGGAATCATATCGTCGAGAGCATCATAAAGCGGACGCAGATAGGGGTCGATCTTTTCCTTGAGGTCGCCGGGAAGGAAGCCCAGGTTTTCGCCGGCTTCCACGGCTGGGCGGGTGAGGATGATCTTTTTGACCGTCTTGTTTTTTAGCGCACGAACCGCCAGGGCAACTGCCGTGTAGGTTTTTCCTGTACCGGCCGGACCGATGGCGAACATGATGTCGTTCTTGTCAATCGCCTGCACCATCTTCTTCTGGTTGGCGGTTCTTGCCCGTACCGTTTTACCGTTGGGGCCGAACACCAGCACTTCATTCGGGTGCCGTTCCACGAAATGGTCGATGCTTTGCTGATCGTCGCCGCCCAGGATCTGCTCGAGGTACTGCTCGCTCATATGCCCGTTGCGCTCGATGAACTGCACGATCAGGTTGATTTTTTCACGCGCGTCCACAATCTGTTCGGGAGCGCCGCTGAGTTTGACCTGGGTGCCGCGGCTGAGGATTTTAAGGAGGGGGAACCGTTTTTTTAGGATGTCCAGCTTTCCGTTGTTGACGCCAAAGAATTCAATGGGGTTGACGCTGTCGAGGTTGATGATAGTCTCTGTCAATATCGTAAGGGTTTGGTGGTGTTTTTTCGGGTACAAGCCGTACCGGGTGGTTTCTTTTCAAATTTAATTGCTGTTCGTTGAAACCTTCCTATTTAATTTATACACAGGTTGTTAAAATTGTCGTGCCATAAACGTATTGCTGCAAAAAAATGGCTCCGGTAAATTCCCGGAGCCTGCATAGATGGCACGATTAAAGAACGCTTATTAGAGGATGTTGATTTCCTTGCTGCCGTTCAGCACTTCGGCTTTCTTGGGTAAGGTCAGCACCAGAATGCCGTTTTCATACTGGGCCTGGATGTTCTGGGTATCGATCTTGTCGTCGATGGTGAAACTGCGTTTGAACGAACGGAAGCGGTATTCGGTAAGCAGGGCTTTCTCGTTCGATTCGGCCGTAGTCTTTTTCTCGGCGCTAATGCTCAGTTGCCGGTCATCCAGCTTCACCGAAAAATCGGCCTTGTCGAAGCCCGGAGCCACAACATGCAGCTCATAACTTTTTTCTTTTTCAAGGATGTTCACGGCCGGGTGGGCTTTGGTAACATCGGTAAAGGTTTTGCCGAAGCCGGTTTGGAATTCCTGGAACAGTTCGTTCATCAGTCCATCGAAACCTTTGTTTACAGGGTTGTTTACTTTCAAAAGTGTCATAGCGGTAGAGTTTTTTGTTTTAGTGATTGGTTACGACCTTACTCGTCAAATGGTATTCCGGTTCGGAATTAGGGTACGAAAAGTCATTTACAGATGCCTGACTGCGACACAATGTCTCATTTTTGATTTTATAAACGACATAATGACATCATTAGGCGCTATTATCGCGCAAACATGTTGGGGGGAATTTCCTGCTGCCGAATCTGCCTGTTGTCGCCTTTTACCGATTGTCAAGATTTAAAAAACAGAAAATCGACTCTAACATTCAGAGGTGTTGTCTCGGCGGGGTTTTCACCCCAAAACTCTTAAAACTCAAAAGAGTCATTTGCGAAACCCCGACGTTGAATAAGGGCTTGGGTATATTTATCGGCGGCTCTTTTATATGTTAGAGAGATTAATCTGGGTAATCAGCGGTTCAGACCATTGCACCCGGATAGCTGTCCCCCTTCCGCGCACAAGCGTTTTCTCGCCTCCACAGCCGGCAGGCTGCGTACCGATGTCCGCGCTGCGGCCGCTTCTTCCG
>CAZZLI010000089.1:0-12150 GCA_964655055.1 uncultured Ferruginibacter sp. | reverse complement strand
AGGGGCCTGGGTGGCGGTGATCAGCGATGTACCCACACCTACAATGGTTATGATGTTTCCAGAGATGGTGGCCACGGCCGTATTGCCGCTGGTGTAAGTGAACGCACCGGTACTGTTACTCGTGGGGTTGGTGATGGCGAAGGGTGCATCGCCGAAAACCTTGGCAGGAATCGAAAAGCCCGTGATGGTGGGCGTATTGGGGTTTTTCCAGAAGTAAAAATTGTCGAGATATACCGTACTAGTTCCGAAGGGGGTACCTACAAGCTTCAGCTGGCCGATATTGTTGAGGGCGATGCTGTTGTACTGTGTCAGGTCAATGTCGAAACTGTTCCAGCCGGAAAATGTGGGGCTTAGCGTAACTTTCTGCTCGACGGTCGAAGGGGATGTATTGATCAGGAAAACGTCGAAAGCGCTGCAGTTGGGAGTCCAGATATCGAGATGAAGTTTGCTCATGGAGGAAGCATCAACCGGTCCGCTGAACTGAACGCCCTGATAATTCAGATAGTCATATTTCTTGGTTGCATTGCCGGCAATCGTGACTTCGGTCACTACAGTGCTTTGGCCCCAGTTGGGGAACCAGTCGATGCCGGAAATGTTGGTGTAAGCTCCGCTGAACAGCGACAGTACATCGTTCGGGCTCCGGGCAGGAGGTTCGGGCGCTCCGGTAGTGGGTCCGGGATAGGTGACAACAAGTGTTGCCGTTGCAGAGCCCGGTCCGAAGTTTCCGGCAGCCGCCTGGTTGGCAGTGATGATGGATGTACCTGCGCCTACAACGGTAACGACATCACCGCTGACCGTGGCCACGGCCGGGTTGCCGCTTGTGTAGGTGAACGCACCGGTACTGTTGCTCGTGGGCGGTGTAAGGGTGAAGGGCGCATCGCCCACCTGCTTGGCGGGTACGCTAAATCCGGTAATGGTGGGTGTATTCGCTTCTTTCCAGAAATAGATATTGTCGAGATAAACCGTGCTGGTTCCAAAAGGTGTGCCCACAAGTTTGAGCTGTGCGATGTTGTTCAAGGCTACCAGATTGTACTGCGAAAGGCTGATGTCAAAACTGTTCCATCCGGACAGGGTGGGATTCAGGGTTACTTTTTGCTCAACAGTGGAGGGCGACGTGTTAATCAGAAACACATCAAATGCCGTACAATTGGGTGTCCAGATATCGAGATGAAGTTTCAGCATTGACGACACATCAATAGGCGATGCAAGTTGCACCCCCTGGTAATTCAGGGTCTCATAACGCTTTGTCGGGTTTCCCGCCACCAGAATGTCGGTCACAACGGTCGACTGTCCCCAGTTGGGAAACCAATCGGTACCTGGTACATTGACATAGGCTTCGCTGAACAAAGACACAACATCAGCGACATTACGAACCGGAGGTGTGGCAGCGGCAACAGAGGGCTGGGCATAAATCCGAAGTAGCGTAACCGCAAAAAAAGCAGTAAGAAAAAGAACTTTTTTCATAGCAAGCAGTTTTGGAATTGGGTTGAAACAAAGAGAATATGTAGAAGGCAAGAGGATACAAAACTAACTGTGTCAGATAGCACCTTAAAGAAAAGCACCACAACATGACTACATCAATAAAAATAGAAATCATTGATTTTCAATTAATTATCATACAACAATACTACTTCATCACAAAAAACCTACTTTCACAATAGGGCTTTTAGAACATGATTCGATTTTTTTGGATATTATTATTCCCGGCAGGTCTCTGGGGGCAAAATACCATCGGGTTACCCGATCTGATCAACTATTCTAACCAGCAATATGCAGCCGGACTTCAGAACTGGGATATCAAACAGGACGAGCGGGGTATCATCTATGTGGCGAACAACGAGGGACTTCTTACTTATAACGGGATAAACTGGAGCCTGAACCCCCTACCCCATAGGACGATTGTGCGATCGTTGGCAATAGGAACCGACGGAAGAATTTTCACCGGGGGGCAGGATGAAATGGGGTACTTCGCCCCTACTGTTCAGGGCAAACTGCTTTACCACTCGCTGGTGGAGTTGTTGCCTGCCAAATTCAGGTCGTTTGGAGATGTCTGGGACATCGTTTGCCTGAAACAGGATGTTTTTTTCCGAACCACGGGACAGATTTTCAAGTTTACACAAAACAGTTTTGAACCCTACCCGGCGAAAAGCGACTGGCTGTTCATGGAAAAATGTGCGGACCGACTTTTTGCCCAGGACCGGGTACAGGGACTGATGGTATTTGAGAGCGGCTTCTGGAAACCGATAGAATATGCGCCGGAACTTCAGTCATCCACCATTACCGGCATCCTGGAAGCGGGCGATGGCGCTCAAATTGTAACCACCCTGAAAAATGGTCTTTTCCGGCTGGGCGGAGGGAGATGTGAAAAGAAAGAAAATCCCACCAACAACTTTTTCAGGCAAAACAGGATCTATGCCGCCGCAGCCATCGGCAACAACCTGATTGCGCTGGGTAGCAGCTATAACGGAGTTTATATCATCAACCACAACGGCGACATCATACAGAAATTTTCGAAGAAAGAAGGATTGCAAAACGACAATGTGCTGTGCCTATTTCCCGACAGGCAGGAAAATCTCTGGCTGGGTCTCGACAACGGCATCGACTTCATCGCCTATAACAGCGCGATCAAACAGATCAATCCCAAAACACTCGACGCCTCAGGCTACACTGCGGCACTGCACAAGAATAAACTATACATCGGCACATCCAAAGGGCTTTACGTTGTTCCAGTTCAGTCAAATGATGAAGATCTCAGTTTCACGTTCGGGGAATTTGCCGACGTTCAAAATACGGCCGGACAGGTTTGGAACCTGACGGAAATCAACAACCACCTGCTCATGGGGCACCATGAAGGTGCTTTTGTCATCAGCGACGGCAAAGCCGCCACATTGACTTCGCTGCCGGGCATATGGAATTTTGTGCCCAGTGGCACAATCATGCCTGCTGAAAAAATACGCGCCGGACATTACAAGGGGATACTCGAAATCAACTACCGGCAAAACAGTTTCGTTCCAGCCGGTAATATCCCCGGATTGGAAGAGTCGTGCCGGTTCATCGCCACCGACCAAAATGACAACATCTGGGTGTCGCACCCCTATCACGGCCTGTTCAAAATTACCCCGGATGCCGCAGGTTCAAACACCGTTGTTCCATACACGGAAAAGGACGGATTGCCCAGCCTGCTGAACAACCATGTGTATAAGATAAAAAACAAACTGCTGGCGGCAACAGAGAAAGGTATCTATTCGCTCAATGAAAAAACCAACCGCTTCGAACCAGCCGAAGAATACGCAGCAATTTTTGCAAAACGCAGCATCCGCTATTTGAAAGAAGATAACGAAGGGAATATCTGGTACATACAAGACAAGCGTATCGGAGTCATAGACTTTTCCGGAAAAAACTGGCAGGATATCGAGATTCCCGAACTCAGCAGGAAAATGCTGAGCGGATTTGAGTGCATCTATCCGGTGAACAGCAGCAATATCCTTTTGGGCGGGGAAAAAGGCTTTTTCCATATCAATTACGAGAAGTACAAGAAAGAAAAAAACCTGCTGCAGGCACAGATCAGCCGGGTCAGCCTGGCAGGCACTACCGACAGCGTCATTTACGGAGGATACGGTGACAACGGACTATCAGGCAAGCCTTCCATCGGCAGCGAATGGAAAAACATACGGATCAGTTTTGCCGCTCCGCTCTTCGGCAAGCAGTCCGCAGTTGAATACGCTTACCGACTAAAAGGATATGACAAGGAATGGTCGAAATGGAGCGCCATCTCCGAGAAGGAATACACCAACCTGCCTCCGGGCAGCTACCTGTTCGAGGTAAGGGCCAGAAACCGGGCAGGCAATGAGTCCGATACGGCCCAATTCGGTTTCACCCTGCTGCCTCCCTGGTACCAGACAATCTGGGCCAGGCTATTAATGTCCATCCTGCTTCTGATGGCGGGATATTTCGTATACCGAAAACAAAAAGAGAAATTCAGCATACAACAGTTACGGCACAACCAGGAGCAACAGAAACTCATGTACATCCATGAACTTGAAAAAAACAAGGCGGAAAGTGAAATCATCGCCCTGAGCAAGGAGAAACTTGAATCCGAAATCAATTTCAAAAATGCGGAGCTCGCCTCCTCAGCCATGCATCTGGTGAAGAAAGGGGAGCTGATGGCCAAGATCAAAGGCGAACTTTCCAAAATCATCAAATCGATTGAAAATCCGCAAGCCATCAGTGAACTGAAAAAACTGATGAAATCGCTGAGCGAAGACGAGAATATCGACAGGGAATGGGACAACTTCTCCAAGCATTTTGACAAGGTGCAAAGCGATTTCCTGATTGCGCTGAAGGAAAAACACCCGAACATTACCGCCAATGAACTGAAATTGTCCGCCTATCTGAGAATGAACCTGTCCACTAAGGAAATCTCCCAGCTGATGAACATTTCGGTTCGGGGCGTTGAAATCAGCCGCTACCGCCTCAGGAAAAAACTCGAACTCGCCACCGAAACCTCCCTCTTCGATTATCTTGCCCGGATCCAGAAAAAACCGGAAGACCCCACGGGGCAGTCCTGAAAGAACAGCAGCCCTTGGTTAACCATCATTTGACCACGTCAGCATCAGGTCATCAGCCGCATGATGGTCCAGAACATGGCGATACAGGCAATGACTGCTGAAACAGGCCTCACCACCTGCTGCTGGTACCAGGGCCTGGTTGAAAACGGGCGGACGATCAAAAAATAACCGGAGAGGACAATCGCTACCTGAGCCAGTTCTACCCCTCCGTTGAAAAACAATAAGGCCAGAACAAAACTCCTTCCGGACAGTCCCGCAGCATCAAGTACTGATGCGAATCCCATGCCGTGAAACAGTCCGAAGAGCACAATGAGTGGTATGCGAAAGCCTTTTCGAGAATTAAAACCGATGAGATTGGCAACCGCCGTCGCCAACACTGAAAAACTGATGACCGGCTCCACCAAACGGGATGAAAGCTTCAATGTTCCCATTGCACCAAGAACCAGTGTGATGCTGTGCGCCAGGGTAAACAGGGTACAGTAAAGCACAACAGTCCGGAGACGTGTATTCAGAAAGCATAGGTTGACCATGAACAAAATATGGTCGAAGCCCATGGGAATCACATGCGTGAATCCCAACCAGAGATAGCGCAGCGTATCGGACATTGCTATGCAAAAAAGGTCAACGGATGATAAGCTGACCGGGGACCACGAAACTTTTTCCGGTATTTACCGTAATCCGCGCACCGGGAGCGATCTGTTGCGTAATGTTAAGCACGCACTGACCGCCCACTGCCGGATCGATGATGATAGCGTTTCCACTAGGCAACAATGCAGGCGGTACCGATCGGTTCAACCAGTTGTCTGCATTGTCCCAGGTTCCATTGCCGTTGAACATATAAGTAACCAGCGTGCTCAGGTTGCCCCGAACGCAGATCACATAATTCCGCACCGTTTTCAAGTCGTAAGACGTGATGCCATAGCGGGTGTTCAGGTACCAGCCCTCGTTGCTGTGGTTGGGAAGGGTGGTCGACGACCAGTATTTCTTGTTGTTGATGATTTTGAAATAGGTGGTATCAAAAGAGGGATTGATCTGCTTTTCATTGTTGAGCGAACGGATTTCCTTGATATTGGGCAGGCGCCAGTCGGTATAACCTCCTAATGACAGCGTATCGGCATAGCGTAGGGCATTTTCCCAGCTCAGCGTGTCAAAGTAAGGAATGGCCTGCCATAACAATCCGGTGAAATTGTCCTTGACCAGATTGCCGCTTTGCTTGACAAAATGTGCCGAAAAGGTATCGGGCAGATTGACATCGCGCACCGCACGGACATGGTAACGCAACGTTCCTCCGGCGCTTATGGTTTCGGTTTTAGGCTTGTTGCCCACTCCCCCTCCGGCATTCGTGCACCAGATCTTGTTGACATCATTCGCCTGCTTGTCGGAAGTCCACCAGTAATCGGCTGTGGTATTGGTAAAATAATTGGTGTCGATAGCCGGATTAGCATTTTGAT
Organism: uncultured Ferruginibacter sp.; assembly: GCA_964655055.1. Classification (GTDB taxonomy): domain Bacteria; phylum Bacteroidota; class Bacteroidia; order Chitinophagales; family Chitinophagaceae; genus Ferruginibacter. The sequence goes on along the minus strand of CAZZLI010000089.1, from coordinate 6,131 downwards.
GATACATGATGCTGAATGACTCATGTGCGTCGGGCAACCGCCAGTCGGTGTATCCGCCGAGCGTAAGCGTATCACAATACGTAACAGCCCGTTCATAGGTCATTTCGCCTCCGTCGCGACGCTGCCACATCAGTCCGGTTACCGTATCCGATATGGTACCGTTGTTGTTGATCACATAATAGGGCGCATTGATGATGACATCCCCATCCTCGCCTGGCGTTGGCGTGAAATCGGTGGTTTCGCCGGTGTCGGGCAGGCGCTTCATCCGCCGTAGGTAAACGGTGCTGACCGGTCCGGTGGGTACAGTGCACTGTGATTGCGAAAAACCGAGATAGACGGAATCAGCCGACGAAGTAGGCGAAATGAAGCGGAAGGTATAGCGGCTGTTATTGCCGCTGAGGGTATCGGTCCAGAAATAATTCACCTGATAGGTTCCGCCGTTCCGGGTATAGGTAAGGTTATATCCGTTACCCGTTCCATTCGACTGGAACCCCGTAATGGTGGCTCCGCTCAGCGGAGGAAGGAAGGGCCTGACCGACCGAGCGGCTGCCTGTGGAATGATCTGCAAGGTATTGTCTTCGGTCACCTGCCCCACCATATTCCCCACCATGTAAGGCGCCGATGCGGTTCCGTGATAATGATAAACTCCATTCACACCAACGTGTCCATGGTTGGCATCCAGTGCAGCCATGGGCGTACCTTCCGGCTCGGTGGCACCATATACGGCAAATCCGTCGAGTGCGAAGGCAATGGGTTTGGTGACTGCTGTTTGTCCATAGAGATGCAGTGGCGCGATATGGTAATGATAGTCATCAGCGCGGCCGCAATGCCCACCCCACTGGTCAAGCTGGCCGTCGAGGAAGGCATCGATACCGGTATTCGTGTACGGATTGAAAATGGCCACTCCGTTCACAGCAACGGCAATAGCACCCCGCAGGAAATGCTGCTGGTTCACAGGAACGGGAACTGCCGCAATCACGGGGTTGAGCGGAATGCTCCAGTGATTGTTGTTGTTGGCCGTGGTATAACACTGGGGTATGGGCACCTGCTGCTGCCAGGAGGTGATGCCCACCATCATTGAGTGGTCGGGTATGCCCTTGGACTCCACATAAAAATAGGTATCGTCCCAATGGGTATATACTTTTGGTTTGAAGGGTGTAAAGGCTGAATCCACGAAAGCAGGATTGGTGATGGAAGAAAGTCTGTTTTGCCGTTCATGTTCCTTGAAACTGAAGAGCAGGGCCATTACTGCAGTAAAGCATACGGGAGCAAGCAAGCGGTAAGGTCTCAGCCTTCGGAACTTCAGCAAGACAAATCCCGAGACAAGAAAGAAAATAGCCAGCAGGGCAAGCGCGAGACGTTGTGCAGGTGTAAACAAGAGGGTTCCATCCTCTGGCCTGTATTGATTCAGCTTCAAAATACCTGCGTTGCGTTCCGCAACAAAACGGAGGTCCGCCGGCGAAAGGCTTTGCATAGGAATAGATATCAGCTTGCCGGATTCATCTTCAATATAAACCTGATCGTTCTTGCAGTGTGAAAAAGTTCCTTGGATAGTCTTCGTACTTCCTGCAACCTGCCAGTGATGGAGTATGGTCTGCCCATAATCAATATCATGAGCATGGGTACAAAGAGTAACGAGAATAAAAAATGACAGCAATGCCTGCTTTTTCATTGGCGGTATTTTATCGTTGTATCAAGGTTCCGGGCATGATCATCTTTTTTCCGGGACGCAATTCGATGGTGGCACCGGTGGCAATCACCTGTACCCGGTTCAGTTCACAGAATCCGCCCTCCACCGGATCGATTAGAATGGAGGAACCCGCAGTAAGCAGGGCGGGCGGTATGCTTCCGTTCTCCCAGTTGGCGGCAATATCCCAGCGGCCGCTTCCGGTAAACCGGTAAACGGTGGGGGCGGAAGCCGGAGCATCCTTGATCACGTAGCGGTGTGCCACGTCCAGGTTGCGCCTTGTGGCGTTTTCCTCGTTGGGCAGGAAGGTCTTCACATATTCCACAACGGCACTGTCGGGTGTCACCGTAACCAGCAAAAAGCCGCGGCTTGGCAACAAGGTGCCGTTCACATAACCATATCCTGTGCCCGAACCGGTGAAGGTATTTATGTTACGTGCCGAAGGTTGGGGAACCTCATGATAGATGATACCGTCCTTGTTTTGCGCGGCATAGCAGTGGTCGTGTCCATGAAAGTATACTGAGGCCTTGTTTTCGAGCATGAGGGCATGCAGGGGTTCTTCCCAATGCGGCCTTTGCTGGTCGAAGCCCCAGGAGGAATCGGCGTTGCGCCCGCCGCTTTCGAATAGGTCTGCATATTCGATGCCGCCACGGGCATCGTTTCCGTTGCCCCCCACAAGTTGATGGCAGAAGATGAACTTGAATTTGGCCGTGCTGCTGCTGATCGTGCTTTTGAACCAGTCGAACTGACGCTTGCCAAGTGTCCATCCCCAACCGGCCCGCTGGCTTTGGCGGGTGTACCAATACGGATCGATGACCATGAACAAGGCATCGCCCCACTCCCAGGCATAATAGTTCTCCCGCAAACCCACATAAGCTTCCGCGGAATCGTTGCCGGAATAGAACGAGTTGGGATAAGGGTTGGGATAATAGCGTTTGCGCATATTGGCCGCCACCACCGGCATGGAACTGTCGGTTCCGGTAAGCTTCCATCCCAATTCTCCTTCATGATTACCCAGCGTGAGAAACAGCGGCGCCGAGTGGCATAAAGAACCCCAATACGGGCGGTAGAGGGCGGTACGGTCGCGGATGATGGACTGATAACCGGGCACAGGAAGCTGCTGCCCCGGTACCAGCACATATTTTTCCGAAAGAAAATTATCGCCCAGGTCCACCATGAAATCCACCTGCTTGCTCAGCATATTCTGCATGGTCAGGGTAAGTGAAGCGGGGATAGTATTGGTATCCAGATGGGGATCGGCTTCTACTGCGAATGAAAAACGGCTGCCACGGGGGCGCCGGGTGATGAAGGTGCGTTCGGGTCCCGCCAGAAACTGGGTTCCGGCTCCGGCCGCACGATAGCGGGTCCGGTAATAGTAGCGGGTATTTGCAGTCAGTCCGGTAAAATCCACCTCAAGGGGTTCATCGGCGATTGCATTGTAAGCGGAAGTCTGCAACGTATACTGAGCAGGTACCGAACCGTATTCCCAATATAGTTCAACCGGCTGGTTGAAGAGGATGCTGATGGTGATGCTGCTGTCGGTGGGCCGGCCCAGAATTTCATTGAACTGCTGCGCCTTCGTTGATAAACCCGACAGGACGGTCGGTAATAATAATGACAGGATTGAGTGGATACGCATTTTCGTCTATTGAATACTGATATTGGAGGGAACGATGAATTTCTTGTCGGGATTCACCATCAGGTTGCCGCCCGGAAGAATTCGCTGCGGTACATTGAGGGTGCAACTGCCGTTTTCCACCGGATCGATGTAAATGAAATAGCCTGCGGGCAGTGCGGCGGGTGGCACCACCTTGTCGATCCAGTTGTCGGGCGATGACCAGTTGCCGTTTCCGATAAACGTATAGGTGTTCTTGGCGCGAACGTAATAACTGAAGGGTACCTCGCGGTTCTTACGGATGCCGAATGTATCTGCCGGCAGGTAGGCGCGGACAAAATCAACTTTGACGTAGTAGGGACTCACCTGAACCCGGAGGTGTCCGGTACCGGGAAGCGTGTCGGATACATAAGCGGCCGCATTGGCCAGCCAACCAATTTCGTAAGTGGAGTCGGCGGCCATGGGGGTCGACTGGTACACAATACTGTCCAGCACCTCATGGGCGAAAACATGGTCATGTCCCTGGAAGAATACGGAGACTTTGTTGTCGACAAAAAGCTGATGGATGGGTTTGGTCCAGCCCTGAGCGGCCGGTCGGTTCTGCGGAAAGGTGTAATTGTTCCCCACAATACCGTTAGCGTTCTGATAGCCGCCCCACTCGTTCACCACCGCGTTGGTGACACCGCCCCTTCCTTCGCCCCGCACATGATGAGCAAACACAAATTTGTATTTGGAGCGACTGTTCTCCAGTGTGCGCTTCAACCATTTGTATTGCGGTAATCCCAGCGACCATGCCCATCCGCGTGGCTTGGCCGACGTATCGCACATATCCCGGTAAACATCGAGCACCACAAAGAGCGCATCTCCCCATTCCCATGCGTAATAATTTTCCGGTTGTCCGATACCATTGGCCTCTATCGAATCATTGCCCGAATAGAACCGGTTGGGAAAGGGATTGGGGTAATATTTTTTCCGGGCCAGCGTGGCGGGTATGCCCATATTGTTGGCGGGCGGCGGCTGCACCAGATAGAACTCCTTCTCCCCTTCATGATTTCCAAGGCATACATAAAAAGGGATGGAGTGGCAGATGCGTCCTAAAAACGGACGGTAATAACGATGCAGGGTATCCAGCTCAAAGGCAGTGATGCTGTCGGCATTATGGTCGTCGCCGAAGATGTCGCCCAACGAAAACATGAAGTCGGGGTTATCGGCGGCCTGGTTGGCCAGCGTCACATTATACATGCTCGGAATCCCCTTCTTGTCGTAAAGATGCTCATCCGATTCAATAGTAAATGTGAAGGAACTTCCCGGGGGGCGTTGGGTGCGGAACGCATACTCGTCGGACTGGCGGTACACCGATTCGGAAGACCTTTTATAATAAAGACGATAATAATAGCGGGTATCGGGGCGTAGACCGGTAAGGTCCACTTCTTCGGGGATATCAGCAGCCGCATAATAGATGGGGGTAAGGAGGCTGCCCGAACCCGAAACGCTGTCGTAGGCAAGATAGAACTGGAAGCCGGACCGGAACATGACGCTCGCGGTAACAGAGGAATCTGTCGGCCTTCCGAGAATGATGGAAAAATCCTGCGCAAAAAGCGGTTTGCCGGAGAGGAAAATAAGAAGAAGAGCAACCCCGTGGAGCAATCTTTTTACCATAAGTCAGCGAAGTGAAATGAGCTTGTTTTCAGTAACCATTATTGAAAACTACACCTACGATGGTTTTGAAGCGGGAAGGTTTAACAACCCCGAAAATATTTTCGCACGCATCAATTCATCATTTGTAAGTAGCTTGATTTCAAGCCATTGTAGGTCTAAAAAGCTTTTAAGACGAGTTCCGTTATTTGAATACTTTTGTCTAAACACGCCGGGAAGGAAAGCCGCGTGGAACATCAATGACGGGAAGTATGAATGTTCATATGGAAACCGGGTGGAAGCAAGCGCTTAGGGAGGAATTCGTGCAACCCTATTTCATAAAGTTGGCGGATAGCATCAAAAAAGAGATTGCCGAAGGGCGGACGCTCTATCCGCCGGGCCCGCTCATCTTCAACGCCTTTGCACAAACACCCTTCGACAAGGTTCGGGTCGTGATTTTGGGACAGGACCCCTACCATAATCCCGGTCAGGCGCATGGATTGAGTTTTTCAGTTCCGCCGGGGGTTCCTCCACCGCCTTCCCTCCTGAATATTTATGAAGAAATACGGCGTAGCCTCAACATCCAAATGCCGCGCGATTACGGCGACCTCACCCATTGGGCACGACAGGGTGTGTTGTTACTCAATGCCATGCTTACCGTAAGGGCCAAGCAGCCCTCCAGCCACTCCACCCTCGGCTGGGCAAATTTCACCGATGCGGTCATCCAAAAAATTTCTTCTGAGAAAAAAGGGATCATCTTCCTGCTCTGGGGAAGGTTCGCACAGGAAAAAGCGAAGCTGATCGACAACAGCAGGCACCATATCCTCACCGCGCCGCACCCCTCTCCGCTCAGCGCCCACCGGGGCTTCATCGGATGCGGTCATTTCCTCAGGGTGAATGAAATCCTGAAGGCGAAGGGATCGGAACCGATAAACTGGGGCAACGGCAGGGAAAACGCTCAGCAATGAACACAGGAATTTTCTTCGGATGTCAACATTGAACAATTGAACCTATTCCTGTCTGAATCAGGATTCACAAGATTATAGGATTACCGGGGTTTTCTTTGCCGGAGCCAACCTCTAAAACCTTTCAAACCAGAAACCTCTGAAACTTTTTTGGGTCTGCTTTGCGGCTTGATTTTTATACCGATTGGATATCTGTAATGGACCAATATCATTGGCCCAAACAGCTATC
>CAZZLI010000088.1:0-12197 GCA_964655055.1 uncultured Ferruginibacter sp. | reverse complement strand
CCGACCTTGATATACGCCCCTGTGATGTAACGCTCGGGTTCGCTATGAAAAAACAAGAGGGCGCTTCTTTTTATATAGCTTCCTGCCATGAGACGCAAATTCGAGAGCAGGTGCTCATCGGAATCCGTAAGTATAGCTGAACCGATACGCTGGCTTTTTCCTGCCTGCTTCTTAAAAAAATCAAATGCGCCCCGATCCAAATCGCCAATGAAAACTCCCGGGACCGAGACGCCATCCCATCGAATTCCTTGCTTGCCCAATAAAAACCGGTCCAGGGAAATTCCTTTAAGTTCCTGCATTGTAGTCCCACTTCGTACATAGTAACGGCCCCTGAAATTTACAGGATGTGCATGTGGCTCAACGACAATTTCGATGAACTTTTTTTCAGCTTGCTGATGCAGATTCACCTCGAGCAAAATCCCCAATTGGTCTTTCACCCGATTTGGAATTTCCTCCATCAGCCTTGAAAAAGCACTGACGCCCACTACATCCCCATTGTCAGCAATACCGATGAACAATTTACCACCATTTGCATTTGCAAAACCACAAATAGACTTCATGTATTCGTCACGCCAGCCTGACTTGTACTCCAAATTTTGTGTCTCAAAAGCAATTGGTTTGACCTTCATGACTTATCATTTGACTCAATTTTGAATCAGGACCGCAATCTGTAGACGCTACCTGGTCAAACCAATGTTTTTTTCACATTTTTTTGGAGTATTTTGGACAACTAATTGCAAACGAACATGACGCCGACCAAAGCCCTCCCCGACTTCTCCCTCTCGCCCCGGATCGACCAGGTGGGCGTGGAGGAACGGGCCTCCCGGATTACCAAGCGCAGTATCAAGAACGAAAGCAAGGTCAACGGCCTGCTGCTCGCGCTCAACATGATCGACCTCACCACGCTGGAAGGCAAAGACACCGTAGGCAAAGTGAAGCAGCTCTGTTACAAGGCCCGGCATCTGCACGACGCCTATCCCGGACTGCCTACGGTGGCAGCCGTTTGCGTTTATCCCAGCATGGTCAAAACCGCCAAGGAAGCGCTGCAAGGATCCGGCATAAAAGTGGCTTCCGTTGCCACTGCCTTTCCCTCGGGACAGGCCCCACGCGATGTGAAGCTGCGCGACACCCGCTATGCAGTATCCGAAGGAGCCGACGAAATTGATATGGTGATATCACGCGGACGTTTTCTGATGGGCGAATACAATTTCATTTTTGATGAAATCGCGGCCATCAAAGAAGCCTGCGGAAACGCAAGGCTGAAAGTCATTCTTGAAACAGGTGAGTTGGGCAACTACGACAAAGTGCGCCGGGCCAGCGACATCGCCATGTATGCTGGTGCCGATTTCATCAAGACCTCCACCGGAAAAATTTCACCTGCAGCCACGCTGCCCGTAACCCTGGTGATGCTGGAAGCCATCCGCGACTTTTACTACGAAACCGGAAAAAAAGTGGCCATGAAGCCCGCCGGCGGCATTTCGAAAGCCAAGCTGGCCCTGCATTACCTCGTTATGCTCAACGAAGTGCTGGGACAGGACTGGATGAACAACGAATGGTTCCGCTTCGGCGCCAGCAGTCTGGCCAACGACATCCTCATGCAGCTGATGAAGCAGAAGACAGGGGTGTATCAGGGGGGGGATTATTTTAGTGTGGATTGAGAGGGTTTAAGGTTCAAGGTTTAAGGTTCAATGTTCAAAGTTCAAAGTTTAAGGTTCAAAGTTTATAGGGCATAGTATAAGGTTATGGCAACGTTTACCCAATTTGAGGAAATGACATCATGGATAGAGGCTCGAATCCTTAATCAGAAAATCGGAGCCCTGCTCAATGAGGAACGATTTGGAAAAAACTTCAGACTGATTGCACAAATAGAAGGTTCTGCCGGATCCATCATGGATAACATCGCGGAGGGATTTGAGCGGGGTGGCAACCGGGAATTCATTCAATTTCTGTACATCGCAAAAGGCTCATGCGGCGAACTTCGATCTCAAATGTATCGTGCGCTTGATAGGGCATATATCAATGAAACAGAGTTCAATCTGATCAAAGCCGATCTTCAAAAAATCAGCGGTCTTCTTCAAAAACTCATCAGCTATCTAGAAACAACAGAGCTTAAAGGAATAAAATACAAAAACAAATAACCCCGAAACGAACATTGAACCTTGAACTTTGAACCTTGAACTTTGAACCCTGTATAAAAAGAGCTATGAACAAATCAAGCAAACCGAACACCCTCAAACTCAAATTCGAATCCGCCCGCCAACTCGCGCCGGCGCCGGAAAGCCGCAGTGCGGCGAAGATTGACAGCCGCTACGGGCTGTTCATCAACGGCAAATTCGAGGACCCGCAGGGCAAAAAATATTTCGCCACCATCAACCCGGCAACGGAGGAAAAATTGTCGATGGTGGCCGATGCCGGAGCTGCCGATGTGGACCGGGCTGTTCAGGCGGCAAGAACAGCGTACGACCGCAGCTGGAAAAAAATTCCGGCACGCGAACGAGCCAAATATATCTTCCGCATCGCGCGCATCATACAGGAGAAGGCCCGCGAACTCGCCATCATCGAAACCCTCGACGGCGGAAAACCGATCCGGGAGAGCCGCGATTTCGATGTACCTGCGGCTGCCAACCACTTCTTCTACTATGCCGGCTGGGCCGACAAACTGGAATATGCGTTTCCCGGAAGACAGGTATATCCGCTCGGCGTAGCCGGACAAATCATACCCTGGAATTTTCCGCTGCTGATGGCCGCATGGAAAATCGCGCCGGCACTGGCTACCGGAAACACCGTGGTGCTAAAACCCGCCGAAACTACGCCCCTCACCGCACTCAAGCTGGCCGAAATCATCCGTGAAGCCGACCTGCCCCCGGGCGTGGTGAACATCATCACCGGAGCAGGAGCCACCGGTGCCGCGCTTGTCAACCATCCCGACATCAACAAAATCGCATTCACCGGATCCACGGGTGTGGGCAAACTCATACAACAATCAATTGCCGGCACCGACAAGAAAGCCACACTCGAACTCGGAGGCAAGGCGGCCAACATCATCTTTGAAGATGCCCCGCTCGATCAGGCCGTGGAAGGCATCATCAACGGGATCTTCTTCAACCAGGGCCATGTATGCTGTGCCGGCTCACGCCTGTTTGTGCAGGAATCGGTGATGAAAAAAGTAATCCGCAAACTCAAAGACCGGATGGAGACGCTCATTGTAGGCGACCCGATGGACAAGAATACCGATATCGGCGCCATCAATTCCAAAGAACAACTGGCCACCATCCGCAAATACATCGACATCGGCATAAAGGAAGGCGCAGAAATCTACCAATCCACCTGCGCACTTCCCTCAAAAGGATTTTTCTGCCGCCCCACCCTGTTCAGCAATGTGGCCCAGAGCAACCGGATCGCGCAGGAAGAAATCTTTGGTCCTGTTCTGGCCATACAAAGTTTCCGTACCGACGATGAAGTGATTGAAAAAGCCAACAATACTCCTTTCGGTTTGTCGGCCGGCGTGTGGACCGACAAGGGTTCCAAAATCTTCAACATGACGCAGAAACTGCGGGCCGGTGTGGTTTGGGCCAACACCTACAACAAGTTCGACCCCACCTCACCCTTCGGTGGATACAAGGAAAGCGGTTATGGCCGTGAGGGCGGTTTGCATGGACTGGCTCCCTATCTCAAACTGGTATAACCCGCTGAAAAAAATTCATTTCAATTTGATTATCAAAAAATGGCAAAAGCAAAAAAAACGAAAGCAGGCAGCCCGGCAACTGTTGCAGAAAAAGTGAAGGCGATTCAGCCCGAGCAGCGGCTTCCCATACTCAAGACCTACAAAATGTATATAGGCGGCCAGTTTCCCAGAACGGAATCGGGGCGTTACTATGCCGCTACGAACCGGAAAGGAGAAGCGCTCGCTAACATGTGCCTGGGATCGAGAAAAGATTTCCGTGATGCGGTAGTCAGTGCACGCGGGGCTTTCGGCAGCTGGTCGGCCCGGGCGGCGTTCAACCGTTCGCAGATCCTCTACCGCATCGCCGAAATGCTGGAGGGAAGAAGGGCGCAGTTTGTGGAGGAGTTGCTCCGTCAGGACCTGAGCGCCGCCGATGCGCAGCAAGAGGTGGACCTGAGCATCGACCGCTTCATCTACTACAGTGGGTGGTGCGACAAATACACCCAGCTGTTCAGCACGGTGAATCCTGTGGCCAGTTCGCATTTCAACTTCTCTGTTCCGGAACCGATGGGCGTTGTGGCCGGCGTTGCTGCGGAAAAAACCGCATTGCTGGGGCTGACCTCGGTGATCGCGCCCATCATCGCCGGAGGAAATACCTGTGTGGTACTCGCTTCAAAAACAAAGCCCCTTTGCGCCATCACCTTCGCAGAAGTGCTGAACAGCTCTGACCTTCCGGGAGGCGTAGTGAATATCCTGACCGGTGATGCGGTGGAACTGATACCCCAGCTCGCATCGCATCTGGATGTGAATGCCGTCGCCTGCTGCGACCCGAGTACTGAAACGAAACGTCTCATCGCCGAAAAAGCCACCGGCAACCTGAAACGCACGGTTTTCTATGACCCGGCGGACTGGAGCAGCGAAACCGCACAGTCGCCCTACCATATCCTCGACTTCCAGGAAATCAAAACCACCTGGCATCCCATTGAAAACATAAGCGGTGCGAAAGCGGGGTATTGACCTCAATAGCAATGAGCGTTGCGCTGATCATATCTTTTGCTGAAGTTGGCGCCAGTCTGTTGCTTTGTGCGCCTGTAAGTTTTTAGATTGATAAGCTAAATGTGATGAACAAGGCTATCGGTTAGAAATTCAAACTGGAACAATAGGCATCAACCCAAGATTCGACTGATGAGAAACATTACAAATATTCAGTCCCGCCTATTGGCTTGTGACCAATCATACGCAGCCCCGGTTTTAACTTTTTCTTTATCCGGATATCATTAACTTCAAAAAAAAGATATCCCATGAAGTTCCCAACCACCCTCGCCATCAGTAGTCTGATCCTGCTTCCGCTGCTGAATACCGCTCAATCTGTCCAAACCAACCCATGCCTTTCCGATTCGATGCGCACCTTCTACCTCGGTGGCGGCTTTTCGGCCTATAGTGTTATCGGCGGCTATGGCGGGCATCTGCAAGTAGGCTATCCAGTGGGCAAACGGTTCATCGCCGAGTTGAAGGCTGTGTACACCGGAAACAACTGGGAAGATTATACCCTGCCTGCGGATGGCAGTGGACCGGGAGCCCGTGTGGATTATCATTCCGGTCAAGTGTTCACGGTTTCGCTCGGCACACTCGGTTATTTCATCGGAAGCCGCCAACCCGAAGGCAAGGGAGGCGTCTATGCAGGCGCGGGGCTGGGCTATACCTCCTGGAAGATGGCCAGCGATGTGGCCGGACTGGTGCCGGTAACCGACAGCAACTACTACAAATACCGCAAGGACTTCGGCAACCGTGATTTTTCAGCCTCGCTCAGCCTGGGCGGCGATCGTAAAATCGGAACCGGCCGCATCTATGTGGAACTACTCTACAGCTTTGCCATTACTGGTACCGAATACGCCAATTATCAATTCGAAAAGCAACCCTCCGGGGGCTATCTCTATAACCTGAACCGGAGCGGTTTCCGCGATTTTGAATCCTTCGCATTCGTTAATCTGGGTTACCGGCATACGCTGGACATCAAAAAAAGAAAAGGCGGAAAACGGTCCTGAGTTTTTTGATAGACCATCTGGCCTGGCGGACCTCACTCCCATCCAAGCCTTTGAAGATTCCTACCCACTGCGACCTTGATTTTACAACGCTCCGCATCAAACAGGCTTACACCTAAACTGACTGAATACAGGTTCAAGATGCGGAGAAAATTCGTGTATTCACCGCAAATTTGCGTAGAATAACACGTATATTAGCCGCAGGAACACACTTCATACAGTGGCAAAATATATATACGAATATAGAAACTGGACAAATTTTACCTGGCGGGAAACTGAAATCAACTCCGTCTTCGGAGAAGTTCGTCACCTGCAGGGAAAGATTATCGGAAAGATGAACACGCTGGGTTTTGCGACCAAAGATGAAGCAACGCTGACGACACTCACGCTTGACGTTGTCAAATCCTCCGAGATAGAAGGTGAAAAACTCGACTACGAACAAGTTCGGTCATCCATCGCCAGGAAGCTGGGCATCAACATAGGTGGACTTGTCCCCGCCAATAGAAATGTGGAAGGTGTTGTTGAAATGATGCTTGATGCAACCCAGAATCATCAGCGGAAATTGACAAGTGAACGGCTGTTTGGCTGGCATGCCGCACTTTTTCCGACAGGACATAGCGGAATGCATAAAATTGAAGTCGGCCGTTATCGTTCGGGAGAAATGCAAATCGTTTCAGGCGCAATGGGAAAAGAAAAAGTTCATTACGAAGCTGTTCCTGCCAATAAGGTGAAAAGTGAAATGGATAAATTCCTGAAATGGTTCAATGAAAACGCTCCTGTCGACCCTGTTTTGAAATCCGCCATTGCCCACTTCTGGTTTATCATCATACATCCGTTTGACGATGGCAACGGCAGAATCGCAAGAGCGATTTCAGACTTGATGCTTGCCCGGGCTGACGGAACAACGGAGCGCTATTACAGCATGTCAAGCCAAATTTTAATTGAGCGAAAAAAATATTACGGGATTTTACAAAAGGTTCAACACAGCAGTGGCGACATCACAGATTGGCTCATTTGGTTTTTGCATTGCCTTAAAAATTCAATTTTAGCCACAGAGACCACCCTCCAAAAAATATTGCGTAAAACCGAGTTTTGGAAAATTCATGAAAACACCGGATTTAACGAACGACAGAGACTGGTTCTGAAAAAACTTTTTGATGGTTTTGAGGGAAAATTGAAATCATCCAAGTGGGCAAAGATTGCCAAATGTTCACCCGACACTGCATTGAGAGACATAAAAGACCTGATTGACAAAGGAATATTGAGGCAAGAGCATGAAGGCGGACGCAGCACCAACTATGAACTGGTAGACTTCTGAAAGGTACACGATCACCGGCACCGGTTTTATGTCAGGCAGCGTGATGTGCTTCTATTGACAATTTTGTGCATAATTGAAGGGCGGTTCCTCATATCAAGCGAATTGCCAAATGCCCGCCGAAACGCAAAACCCGATTCCTACAAGAGAACAGCGCAACAAATCCCTGAACTTTCAATCAGGCATCGCTGGCCCGTCGGGCTTCACTCCCGACCAAGGCACTTATCATTCCCGCAAGCTGGCGCACGAGTCCACTCGTGTGCCTGATGTTACTTTACTCCAACCAGAGACAAGAGATCTTGTTAATGTCAAACGAACCCAGAATAATGATATAGTAACGATTGTCACAAAAGTGAAATCGTGCGCCAGATAAGACAAAAGCCCAAACAAGACCTGAACATTTTATGAAGCCTCCTGACCCGACGGGCTTCCTACCATCCAAGCCACTTACCATCCGATTGAAATTATCCCTATCTTGACGCAGCGAATATTCGCCGAACGGATTTTGCCTGATGATGCAACATGAAGAACAGGCCTGGAAGCGCCTGCTGCTGCTGAAAGAATTTCTTAAAAAAGAAGTAACGCCCGCTCAGGTGTCTCTTTATGTAGACCCCGTCAACAAAATCAGCATCTATAACGAAGAACCCCTGGCTGCAGATTCCTGGTTGGTTCATACCGGTCCCGAAGCAGGGCAATCGCAACAAAACAATAAAGCTGCCGTATTCCAGGTAACCGAAAAAGGACATTGTATTCCGGAATCAACAGCAGATTCAGTTTCCCCGGATCAGGTTGATTTTATCCGCCTCTATCTGCCCCTGGCCATGGCCACTCATTTCGCCCGGTTGCGCGGAAAACCCTTTACCATCGCCCACCTCACCCAGTCGGTAGACGGGCGCATCGCTACCGGCAACGGCCACTCAAAATGGATTGGCAACCAGGAAGACCTTTGCCACGTGCATCGGCTGCGCTGCCTCTGCGATGCCGTACTGGTAGGCAGCCAAACGGTGCAGCTCGACGAACCGCGGCTCACCGTAAGGCATGTGAACGGGCCCTCACCCCGCAAGGTGATTGTGGGCAACACGGCCTGCAAACTCGACAGCCTGCTGCCCGACAGCCGCTCGGAACTGCTTTCTTTCAGCAACCGGCCGCTCTATTCCGGTCAACCCCAAGTGCACGAATTTGTTTTTGAAGGAGAAGAAGTAAACTGCTCCGACATGCTGCACCGTCTCTTTCAGGAAGGCGTCCATTCCCTGCTTATCGAGGGCGGTGCGAATACCGTGTCGCGGTTCATAAGCCAACAGCAGGTGGATTGCCTGCAGATCCATATCGCCAACAAACTCCTGGGTTCGGGCAGGGCCGCATTCGCCTTGCCCGAAATCGACCATATCGGCGAATGCCTCCATCTCCAACAGGTTGCCCATTACCGTCTGGGCGATGAAATGCTGCTCTCCGCCCATGTATAAGATGACCGCCCTCTGGCATATGGACCCGCAACACAGCGCGCTGAAAGAAGCAGGGCCGGTAGCAGTTGCCGACACCCTCATACAAACCGCCTATTCACTCATCAGCACCGGAACAGAAAGACTGGTGGCCTGCGGGAATGTTCCCGAATCCCTGCAGGCATCCATGGCGGTGCCTTATATGGAAGGCAGTCTGGCACTGCCGGTGAAATATGGCTATTCGCTGGTGGGCCGTGTCATCGAAAGCAGCATCCACGCACCGGGTAGCTGGGTTCACCTCATGCATCCGCATCAAAATGTTTGCTCCATCCGTGGCAAAGACGCCACGCCCATACCCGCATCCGTTCCTCCTAAACGGGCTCTGCTGGCCTCCAATATGGAAACCGTAATCAACGCCTTATGGGATGCGGGACTTCCTCAAAACAGCCCTGTGCTCATTGCGGGATACGGCAGCATCGGCGCTTTGTTGGCGCGGTTTTGCAGCCGGCACTGGGGCGCCAGCGTGTCGGTGTTGGAAAACCAGCCCGAAAAAAGGGAGCTGATTATGAAACATGGGTATGCATTGGCTGAAAACGGAGCCGGGCCCTATGCCTGTGCCTTCCATTGTGCTGCCAATGAGCAGTCCTTGCAATACTGCATCGACCATATCGATGCTGAATCGGCGGTGATGGAACTGAGCTGGTACGGCACCCGCAAGGTATCGCTGGCGCTGGGAGCTAGTTTTCATCTGGGCCGCAAAAAAATCATATCCAGTCAGGTATCGGTAATTCCTCCGCACAAGAGGCAGGAATGGGATTTTGCCAAAAGAAAGGAATACGCCTTCCAACTGCTTACTGATGATTTTTACGATGGCCTGCTCACCCACGAAATTCCTTTTTCGGCCGGCGCCGAATTCTTCAATACGAACCGAAATAACCCGCTGCCGGGAATCGGTTATTTTTTCAGTTATCAAACCCCAACAGATGTACAGCGTTAGAATCAGAAGCCACATCATGATTGCCCATTCGCTCCCCCACCCGGGTTTCGGGCCGGCGCAGCAGATGCATGGTGCCACCTATGTGGTGGATGCCACCTTCTCCTCGACCCGGCTCAACGAGATGAATATTGTGATTGACATCGACAAGGCCACCCGCATACTCGACGAGGCCCTGGCCCCGCTTCGCTACAAAAACCTCGACGAGCTGCCCGAATTCAAAAACCAACTCACCACTACCGAATATCTGGCCGCCCATATCCATGGTGCCGTAGGCAGCCGTTGCGGAGGCATTTTTGCGGGCATGCTCAAGATCACGCTGGGTGAATCGCATGTGGCCTGGGCCTACTATGAAAATACGGTGCCATGAAGATCTGCTTCGTAGCGCCCAATACGCGGGCCTTTGTGTCGGGCGGTAATATCTACAACCGCCATCTAATACAAGTACTGGGGCGCATGATTACGGTGGAGCGGATGGATCCGGAGCGATTCTTCGCGGTGAAACGAAAAAACACCGTAGCGGTCTTCGACAGTATTTGCCTTGATCAGCTTTTCACTAAAGGTCGAAAAATTCCACCGGGCTCCCTGTTACTAATGCACTACCTGCCTGTTTTTGAAGAAAAGCATCCCTCGGAAGAGAAACGGTTGGCGACGGAAAAGATGCTGAAGCGATTTGCCGGCTGGATAGTAACAGGAGCCTATACCCGAAACTGGCTCCAAACCCATATCCGGAGTCCGAGGCCCATTGCACTGATTCCACCCGCCATTGCACGTATCAAGAAGATTAATTCAGCACCGCCTCCTCCCTACCGGGTACTGGTGGCCGGCAATCTCATACTCGTAAAGGGATTGATCCCCTTGCTTCGGGCGCTTGAAAAGGTGAAACCGCGGCAGTTGCAGATCACCCTGGCCGGGGATGATCGGCTTGACCCTGCGTATGCCGGCATGCTGCAGGAAATGGTGAACCGATCTTCCTATTTGTCAAAACAGATCCGATTCCACAAGGCAGGTGGCCGTTCCAAATATCTTAAACTACTGGGTAGCAGCCATCTGCTTATTTCCGCTTCGCGCTTCGAGACCTTCGGCATGGCGGTGCACGAGGCTTTATACAACGGCGTGCCGGTTTGGGCATTGCCTTCGGGAAATCTGGCCAACATCAGTCATCCGCTCTTTCAAAAGTTCAGCTCGGTGGGCCGGTTGGCCGAGTCATTGAACAAGCTGCCTGAAAAATTAATGGCAGAGCGTTCCATGGTGCAAATCGAAAAGCGGTATGGGTGGAAGAATGCGGCGGAGGGGTTGGTGGAGTTTATTGGAAAAAACAGGGCACTACATCCTGAAAGAGGTCATTGACACATGCCTGATTAGATGGCGCGTACCGGCTTTAAAAAAACAATAGCCAATAATTCAGGAAGATGGATAAATAAATGCTTAATTATCCACATGCCTTATTTCCCATTCCCGCATTCATAATTTCAACTTTTTTTCGAAAAGTAATTTATTGAACACATGTTACCCAAGGAATGGAAAGCGGAAATACTGACCCATTGCGGTGAAGCGCGGATTGCCCTTCGGTTTGAAAAAAGGGCTGATTGGCTGAATGAGGTCCGGAAAATACCAGGGGCAAAATGGAGCGCCACACTCAGGGCCTGGCACATACGCGATTGTGCAGCGCATCGGAAATTGCTTGGCCTTGAGCCCAAGGACAAAATGGCCGATATCAACCTAAAAATAAAACCCTCCGATTCCTTGTTGGAACAGTCTTTCAGCAACCTGGTAAGCTGGATGCGGTCGAAAAGATATAGTGAGCAGACCATTTCTAGCTATCTGGGCACGCTCAGCGTGTTCTTTACCCACTATCGTGATAAGGAAATTAGTCAGATTGTAAACGAGGATGTACTCAAATTCAATCAGGAGTACATATTGGCAAAAAAACTTTCGGCCTCCTATCAGTCACAGTTCATCAATGCGCTGAAGCTCTTTTATTCGCTGGCGACCGAAAAAAAGCTGGTGCTCGACAAACTGTTGCGGCCTCAAAAGCCATCCACCCTGCCCAAAGTGCTGGATGTATCGGAGGTGGCTGCCATCATCAATGCCACTGAAAACCTGAAGCATCGTTGCATGTTAAGCCTGATTTATAGTGCCGGACTTCGACGAAGTGAATTATTGAATCTGGCGATAAAAGACATAGACAGTAAGCGGATGATGATAACCATCCGGGCGGCCAAGGGTATGAAAGACAGGATGGCGCCATTATCGGTCAATATACTTGACATGCTCAGGAAATACTATGTTGAATACCGACCCAAGGAATACATTTTTGAGGGTCAATACGGTGGACGCTATTCGGAGCGAAGTTTGGACCTGGTTTTGAAGAAAGCGGTGAAAGTGGCCGGAATCCGGAAGAATGTCAATTTACACATGCTGCGCCATAGCTATGCCACGCACTTGCTTGAAACAGGAACTGACCTACGCTATATACAGGAGTTATTAGGGCACAAGAGTCCGAAAACGACCCAGATTTATACCCATGTAAGCCGGGAGGCACTGGGCAGAATTGCAAGCCCTTTCGACAAATTGAATATCAGGTAGTGGAATTATTGTGCAACTCGGAAATCAAATTTATAGCACAATAATGCCCAAAATAGTATAGATTTATGCTATAATTTTGGAAACAGTTGCACAGATATACGAGTTATGGGCAATAGGCCTGTATCGGGCTTTGTGATTTTGGTGCCATTGCTCC
>CAZZLI010000087.1:0-12627 GCA_964655055.1 uncultured Ferruginibacter sp. | reverse complement strand
CATAGGTGGCCGACTCCGCCGATGAACTGAAAATCGTTGTGGCCAACAGGCAGGATGCGGCATAGAGGCTAAGGAACCGCTCCGATTTCAGCTGCCGGAATCGGGCCAGCGGCAAAAGCTGTATGCATGCTGCGGGAATCAAAATCCAGCGTTGAGACAGCCCGGGAAGATTGAAGGTCCGCTGCAGCATTCCGTGAACGGAGATGTTTTGCCCGAAAACGATACCCAGGCTGGTATTTTGCTGGTTTTTTTCGGTGATGGACTTCAGCCATTCCGCATACGAGTTGATCGTGAACGAAGGTGAGGAGAGCAGCATGGGCAGGCAAAAAAGAACCAGGGCCCAGATCAGGCACCAGATGACGAATTGTTTTTTCTGTTGCGAGAAAAAAAATGCGCTCAGCGCGACGATGCCGTATATCTTGATGTAGAACCCGGCCAGGATGAAAAAAGTTGCGGCCCAATCCTTCCCCTTTGAGGTAAACAGGAAAGTCATCAGGATGAATGCGGCCATCATGGGATTGAACTGGGTGTTGTGCAGCGAGGTCTGCAATTCAATCAGTACGATGGCGAGGATGATGTTTCTTTTCGCTTCTTCAACGGGTATCATCCGGATGGCATACCAGAGCAGTGTGGCATTGGTCATACACCAGCAAAGGCAGCCCAGCCAGTCGGGCAAAAGGGCGAAGGGAGCTATGAACAGGCTGAAAACGATGCCATAGTGGTTGGTGTCGAAATAGGCATCGGGGTAGGGGAGGTACAGATTCTTTTGGGCGAGGGTATTGACGAAAACATGCTTGAAAATAAGATAATTGTTCGCCAGTTTGACTCCCCGCAAAAGCTCGATGATTACCGTAATCAGGCTCACCAGAAACCAGAGCAGGGTAATCAGTGAAATGCATTTCCCCCTGCCAATGCGGATTGGTTTATTTAAAATTCCGGATAAGGTCATGTCCGATTCCTGATGATTATCGCTTCGCACTTTTTAAAGTTCCCTGATGATGTTCAGTAGGCGCTCAATCATGTCAGGCGTTACATCAAGATGGGTGACCATCCTCACCTGATTGGGCGCTATGGCAATGGCTTTGACATCCTGCTGTCCGAGTCGTTCGCAGAGTGTGGCGGCCGGATAATCGTCATGAAGCGTGAAGATGATGATATTGCTTTCGACGGGAAGCATGTGCTTGAGGAACGGTTTCTGTAGCAGCGCTTCCGATATCAGGTGGGCATGGCGATGGTCCTCATCGAGCCGCTCGCGGTGATGGTCGAGCGCGTAGATACCTGCCGCAGCCAGATAGCCTGCCTGCCGCATGCCCCCGCCCATCACTTTTCTTATGCGTCGTGCTTCGGAAATAAAGGATTTGCTTCCTACAACCAGGCTACCTACCGGAGCACCAAGTCCCTTGCTGAGACAGACAGACAGGCTGTCGAACAATGACCCGTATTGCTCCGGAGTTTCTTTTTTGACACGCAAGGCGTTCCAGATCCGCGCACCGTCGAGGTGGAATCCCAATTTGTTTTCGCGGCAGACTGCGGCAATCTTTTCCAGTTCCTCAAATGCATAGCAGCTTCCTCCGCCACGGTTGGTGGTATTTTCCACGCATACCAGTCGGGTTCGGGACTTGTAATCGAACGGGGGATTGATATGCGGTAGAATCTGTTCGGCACGGATGCGGCCCCGGTCTCCGTCAATCGGCTTCACCTGGCAACCGCTGTTGAATGCGATGCCCCCGCCTTCATAGATATAGACATGGCTCATGGTTTCGCAGATCACCTCATCGCCGGGCCGGGTATGGCATTTGATGGCGATCTGGTTGGCCATGGTGCCGCTGGGGCAGAACAGGGCGGCCTCTTTTCCAAACAGGGCGGCGGTTTTTTGTTCAAGGGCATTCACCGAAGGGTCTTCGCCGAATACATCATCGCCAACTGGAGCGGCAAACATGTATTCCAACATTTCGGGAGTGGGCCTGGTGAAGGTATCGGAGCGCAGGTCGATGGTCATGGCGCAAAACTAATTTTTTTGACCGCTTGAAGGTCCATGGCCGGATAATAAATCATAACACCGCCCGATTCGGGAAATTTTTTCTGCCACCAGTCATCCACCCGCCTCAGAACCCGTAATTCCGGATAAAAAGGTACGCCTGTTTCCCGCATCGACCAATGTTGCACATTGATGCCTGCTTTGCCCTTGCATTGGATCTGCTCAGGGTTCTTGCTGAAAAATCTTCGCATTGATCCTGCTTTGCTGCTGTCGGAAATGCAGATGCTGACTCTCGGTAAATTCCCCGAATACAGATTGGCTGAAAGATATTGATCCCATTTTCCCATGAACGAAAACGCCGGAAGCACAAGCCAGCATAAGCAAACGATGGCTGCAGGTAAGGTTCGGTTTTGTAACCGGAATACGTATTCAGCAGAATCCTGCTTCAACATATACAGGCTAAAGATCATTACCAGATTCCAGGGCCATACGGCAAGATTGTACCGGATGCCGATTGGCCCGATAATAATCAGGATGATCAGGTGCATGACAATCAAAACGGAAAGGGCCTGTTGACGGATGAGCGTTGAAAGAAACAGGCAGCATCCTGCCGAGAGTTCAATCAACGGGATGATGTATCCGGCCCGGTAGAGTAAGTTGTTCGAACTGCCTGCGATATCAAAATGCAGGTAGTTGTTCAAAATCATGTCCTTCCATACTATCTGTAAAGAACCGGGATTCAGTTTATGCAGACCGCTGTAGGTATAGAGACCGCCAAGCAAAATCAGGTAAACCCGTTTTTGGTCACAGGGTTTAACCGTCAGTTGGATGAAGAGCAGGAACAGGAACTGGTATTCCCAGGGCTGCAGGCGGTTCTGGTCGAGCAGGCAGCTGAACAGCTCAACGCCCATCAGCATTAGAATAACGATCCTGCGGTGGGGCTGAATAAGCAGGATCAGCATCAGGAGCAGCGAGCAAACGAGTAAAACAAGATGAAGTTTCGATGGAATATCAGACAGCGCTTCAAAAAAAGGGACAAGCGGAAAATTTCTTTCGCCCAACCAGAGCCTGCTGGTCAGGTATTTTGTAAGTATCCAACCCGCCAGAGTAACATGCAGGAGACGCTCAGGTTTTAGTGCAAAACATTGAAATAATTCGGCTATTCGGTTTTTCATATCAAAACCGGGCGACAAGTTTGAAGTTGATCAGCCGCGGCGTAAGCCGGTTGGGAATGCTGTAGGTATTGTTGGCAAAATCGCGGATGAGCTGGTAGGAAATGGTATTGGGTCTGTCAATCAGGTTGAACACTTCGAAGCTGGCCCAGATGTTTTCGAAATTCCGGAATGGACTATGGCTTCTGCGGTTCCTTTTTTCATCAAGCAGCAAGGCGCTGAATCCGATGTCCACCCTGATGTAGGGGTCGATGATCAGCCCGTTGCGGTAACGGGGATTGTTGGGAATATTGAAGGGCATGTTGCTGCCGTAAAGCATACTCAGGTACACGCGGAAGTTCTTGTTGGTTGAAAGATAGTCCTGCAGAAAAAGACCAATCGTGATAAGCCGGTCTGTTGGTCGGCGTACCCAGCCCACTTCATTGAATACACTGTCGACCGGAACCTTGTCGGTGGTTTGCGCATTGATGATTTCACCGGCCGCGTTCTTATAAAGATAATAGTAGTCGTTGTCGATATTCTCCCGCGTGCGCATCAATCCCACGCTCAGCCAGCTTTCCGCATCTTTGACCAGCTCGCCGTAAAGCCGTGTTTCCAGACCATAGGCATAGGCTTTGGCATTGTTTACGCCGAAGTAGCGGATCTTGACATTGTCGATATCATAGGGAACCACATCCCAGAGCTGTTTGAAATAGGCTTCGGTGGTGATGCGGAAGGGGCGCTCGCTTTTCCGAAAATTATAATCAAGCCCGGCTACGAACTGATAGCTTTTCTGTGAACGAACGGATGTATTGACGGTGCCGTCGTAGGCCCGCAGTTCGCGGTAGAAGGGGGGCTGGTTGTAGAGGCCTGCGGCGAACTTGAACACCATGTCCTGTTTCCAGTCGGGCTTGATGCTGATCTGGGCCCTGGGGCTGAACAGCAGTTCGCGGTTGAGTGAGTTGTAGTTGTAGCGCAGGCCGGCCTGTATGCTGATGTCGGAATGCGGGCGTTTGAGGTTGATGTTATCCTGCACGTATCCGCTGAACTTGTACACGGTGAGGTCGGCCTTGCTGTTCAGGAAGCTGTAAAGGCGTCCGCTGTTCACCGGTTGCGAATAGCCGGCACTGTCGCGGTACTCCCATTCGTAGAGTTTGTCGTTTATTTTCGTCTGTTCGATACTGTTACCGAACTGGATCACATGCTTCCCTTTTTCCGCCACGCCTTTCAGCGAAGTGTTCCAGACCCGGATATTGAGTTCGTTTCTTCCGTAATTCTGGTAAAATCCTGCGCCCAGCGGATTGACAATCTGCCCGAATGTGGCGCTGTTGCTTTCGAAGTCACGGTCGCCGAACAGGTAAGATCCGCCGATATCGAAGTTCTCCTTCTCGCGGTTGTCGAAATAACTCAGCATCCATTTGAGGCGTAATTTTTCCCGGGGCTGGAATGTGGCGCTCAATCCCGCGAAGTTGGTTGAATACCCGTCTTTTTCCTGTCCTTCGAAATAGATATCAAGACCCAGGTTGGCGGTGAACAAGGGTGAGAACACCGAAGAGGTTTTCTGTGCGCTTTCAGGCAGAAAACTGAACCGCGTTACCGAATAGTTGCCCAGCAGTTCCAGCAGCCAGCGGTCATTCAGCTTGTAGGAAAGATATCCCTGTATGTCGGAAGAGGAGGGGATGTAGGCGCCTTTCACTTCCTGGGAGCTGAGCAGGTTGCGGTTGCTGCGGTTACGCACGCCCAGCAGGAAACCGATGCGCTCCTTGCGGGCCGACCCTTCCAGGTGGATGCCCTGTTCCAGCAGGCTTACATAGACCGAACCGCCGAAGGTTTTCGGTTTCTTGTACTGCACATCGAGTACGCTGCTGATCTTGTCGCCGTAACGGGCCTGAAAGCCTCCGTTGTAGAAGCTGACATTACGGGCCATTTCTGGATTGATGAAACTGAGGCCTTCCTGCTGCCCGCTGCGTACGAGATAGGGCCGGAAAATTTCAAAGTCGTTGATGTAAATCAGGTTCTCATCGTAATTGCCCCCGCGCACCGAATACTGCGAGGTCAGTTCGTTGTTGCTGCCTACCAGGATTTTGATCAGCCCTTCAATGCCACCCACCGTGCTGGGAAGGGCAAGCGCTGTTTTCGGGTTGATTCGGGTAAGTCCCACTTCCATGCGTTCCTTTTGAACGCCGACGGTCACACCGCCCAATACCTGGGCTTTGCTTTGTAGAATGATCTGCACCACTTCCTCCTCTCCGGGGCTGAGAAAGAAATTTTTTTGTTGTTCGTGGTAACCGGCCAGTGAAAATACAAGCGCAAATGATTTTTCAGCGGGCACTTTCATGCGGAAGGTTCCGCTGTCGCCGCCCACGATGCCTTTGGATTTACCCAGTACGGTGATGCTCACCGCATCCAGCGGCTGTCCTGCTTCATTGGTGATGGTTCCGCTTACGGTTGCTGTGCGGTTCTGTCCATAGGCCTTGCCCAACAGCATGAAAGCCAGAAGAACGACAGTCCTACATCTCATGCGGTGAAGATAATTTTATTTTGATTGATCCCGTTCGTCGTCAGAAGGGGGAAGCATCAGGTCTTTTTCAATGCGGCAATCACTTCCTGAGGATGGGTTGCACCGAAAACCGCATTGCCCGCTACCAGCACATCGGCGCCGGCATGCACAATGCGGGCCGCATTATCGGTGGTAATGCCTCCGTCTACTTCGATCAGCACATCGGCGCCGGCATTCCGGATCATGGATTTCAACGCGGCGATTTTTTCAAGCGATTGGGGAATGAAATGCTGCCCGCCGAATCCCGGATTCACACTCATCAGGCATACAAGGTCAATCTCTCCCAAAACAGCCTTCAACCATTCCCCGGGGGTATGCGGGTTGATCGCTACTCCGGCCTTCATGCCCAGCGATCTGATCTGCTGGATGTTTCGGTGCAGATGCCTGCAGGCTTCCACATGTACGGTCAGGATATCGGCCCCTGCATCCCGAAACGCTGCAGCATAATTTTCGGGTGACTCGATCATCAGGTGCACATCAAGGGTTTTGGTGGTGGCTTTCCGGAAGAATTTGACCAGCATGGGGCCGAAGCTGATGTTGGGTACGAATCTTCCGTCCATCACATCGAGGTGGAACCAGTCGGCCTCACTTTGATTCAGCATGTCGCATTCCTGCTGCAGTTGCAGAAAATTGGCCGAGAGCAGCGAAGGGGCAATCAGTGGCATGAGAATGGTTTTGAATAAATTTTTGTTCAGGGTTTTTGACCCAGCCGGCCAAGGGCATCGAGTGCCTCGGCGTAACCGGGGTCCATCTGCAAGGCCATGCGGTAATTCTTTACAGCCTGCTCCTGCTGCTGCATTTTTTCGAAACAGCGCCCCAGCCAGTAATAGGCCTCCTCATTTCCGGGATCGATCGTAAGCTGCAGCTCAAGTGTTTTTGCGGCATCAAGATACTGAGCAAGATTATACTGGGCAATCGCTTTTTCGCGATAGGCATCCGAAAAATTATACTGGATTTTGATGCAGGTGTCGAAATAGTTGATTGCGTTTACCTGCTGTTTTGTATTCGCATGATAAAGCCCCTTGATGAAATACCCCTGCAGGTCGGCTTCACCGCCATAGTTTTTGATGAGTGCGTCGCTGGCCGGAAGGGCCAGGGGGTTGCCGGTTTGCGCATAGAGCGTGGCTAGTGAAATGCGGAACTGCGGTTCGCCGGGCACGAGGCGCACCAGCGATTCATAATTTTTCAACGCCCCGGCCGTGTCTCCATACAGAAAACTGAGCCGTCCCCGTTCGTCGAGCAGGGCGGGTTGTTCGCCATATTGTTGAAGCAGCTTTCCATTTTCGGCGAGGGCACTGGCGTAATCACCTGAACCGGCAAAATAGTCAACCAGCTTTCTGCGCAGGGCGGGCGAATCGGGGTGGGTTGCGATATCGTCCCGCAGCCGCTTCTCTTCAGCGGGGATGTTGCGGTTCGACGTGCTGGTATCCGGTAGATTGTCCTGACAACCCTGAAACAGGATTGCTGCAAGCAGCAGGATAGGGGAAAACTTCTGCATCGGGGCGGTTATAGGGCAAATGTACAGGCTTTGATGGGTATTGGTAGCTATTTTAACGTAAGGGTTTTCAGGATTTACCTGTCTTTTCGGGTTCTTATGCCAGCCGTTTAAAACACTGCTGATAATTGTATAAGTTGCAACCATAATTATTCTCAGCTATGAAATTCACGTTCAGGCATTCGGTTCATTTTCTTTTTCTGCTGCTATCACAGAAAGGGATTTGGGCGCAGGCTCCCTCCGACAGTATTCAGTACGCCGGTGAGCAGCATCTCGCCAATATCCGTCAGCTTACCTTCGGCGGCGACAATGCCGAGGCCTATTTCAGTTTCGACGGGCGCTACCTGATTTTCCAGAAAACTTCCGTTGCTGCCGGATTGCCCTGCGATCAGATGTTCATCGGGCGCATTCCTGAAAAGCCCGGACAGCCTTTTGTGCCGAAACTGGTAAGTACCGGAAAGGGGCGTACCACCTGCGGCACCTTCACCCGTGATGGGAGGCATGTGATTTTCGCTTCCACCCATCTCGGTGCCGATACCTGTCCGCCGGTTCCCGACCGAAGCCGCTATGGCAATAAATATATCTGGCCGCTCTATCCGAGCTACGATATCTTCATGGCCGATACCTCCGGAAAAATCGTTCGGCGGCTTACAAACAGCAAGGGCTACGATGCCGAAGCCATGCTTTCACCCGACGGCCGCAAGATGATTTATACCAGCACAAAGGATGGCGACATCGAATTGTATATCATGGATTTGAAATCCGGAAAGGAAAAACGAATCACCTACACCGAAGGTTACGACGGCGGCGCCTGTTTCAGTCCCGACGGTAAGAAAATCACCTGGCGCGCCAGCCGCCCCGAAACACCCGAAGCGCTGAAGGAATACCGTGAACTGCTGGCCGAAAATCTGGTAGCGCCCACCCGTATGGAAGTTTTTGTGGCCGATGCCGATGGTAGCAATGTCCGGCAGGTCACGCAACTCGGCAATGCCAACTGGGCGCCTGCGTTCATGCCCGACAGCCGGCGCATTATCTTCGCGAGCAACCACCGCAGCAAGCGCGGCTATCCTTTCAATCTTTTTACGGTAAACCCCGACGGAAGCGGTCTTGAAAAGGTTTCCGCCGAAAAATCCTTTGACGCCTTTCCCATGTTCAGTCCCGATGGTAAGCGGTTGGTGTTCTGCAGCAACCGGAACAACGGTGGCACACGCGATACCAATATATTTATTGCGGATTGGATCGAATAGATTCCGGCCTTATCTTGTTTCAGACAAAGGAATGATTTTTTCGCGCCAAGGCGCAAAAAGGTAAGGCAGAGGGAGGCGCAAAGATGTTCACATGCGGAGCACTTGTCCTTGTTATATCCTTTAGTAAATCACACGAAATGCAGCATAGAATCATAAACTCCACCCTTTAGGGCGGTAATCGTGATGCCCCGGAGAAGACCGGGCTTTATCCCTTTTCAAAACTGCGGAATTCCACCTTGACGCTAGCAGAAGCACATAC
This sequence comes from uncultured Ferruginibacter sp., assembly GCA_964655055.1. Taxonomy (GTDB): domain Bacteria; phylum Bacteroidota; class Bacteroidia; order Chitinophagales; family Chitinophagaceae; genus Ferruginibacter. The sequence goes on along the minus strand of CAZZLI010000087.1, from coordinate 3,937 downwards.
CTCATTTAACATTTACAACCCAACATTTACCATTTAAAATTTACCACTCAACCATTCCCCATCCTCTCCTCTAGCTCCATCATTTTCTCAAAGCTTTCCTCATGCCTGGGTTGCAGTTGCCCGATGGCAGCAACGGTCTCCTTATAATTCTTCTCTGTTTCAAGAAAGCGCTGCTTGTCGGCATACACATCGGGGGAAGCCATTTCTTTTTCCAGTCCGTCTTTTTTGTCATTCAATTCGGCAAGTTGTTTTTCCAGTTGCTCGAATTTGCTCTTCGCCCGGTTGTATTCCTTCTTAAGTTCCTGATTGATCGGCTTCCGTTCCGGAGCGGCTGCAGGCTTAGGTTCCTCCTGAACCGGCTTCTCCTGTTTCTTTGCCGGAGCAGCTTCATACGACTTGTTTTCCCGTGCAGCTTCCTTGCGGGCCCGCCATTCCTGCCATTCGTCATAACTGCCCTTGAACTCCACGATCTGCTGTTCGTTGATTTCCCAGATCTTGTTGGCGATTTTGCTCACAAAATACCGGTCGTGGCTCACCAGCACGATGCTGCCCTCGTATTTGTTGAGCGCCTCGATCAGCAGTTCCACTGAATGCAGGTCAAGATGGTTGGTAGGTTCATCCAGCATCAGGAAGTTGGCTTTGCTCACGATCGTTTTGGCCAAAGCCACACGAGCCTTTTCGCCTCCGCTGAGTACTTTGATTTTTTTCTCCACATCGTCGCCGCTGAACAGGAAGCAGCCCAGCAACGAGCGGAGTTCAAGATCGGTTTTTCCGCTGCGCGCTTCCTTCATCTCGTCAAGCACGTTATTCTGTAAGGTGAGCGCTTCAAGCTGATGCTGCGCATAAAACGATTCACTTACATTGTGCCCCCAGATCCGCTCCCCGTCGAAGGTTTCGGTGCCGGCAATGATGCGCAACAAGGTCGATTTACCCTTGCCGTTGGCGCCGATCAGCGCTACCTTGTCGCCCCGGTCAATCTCAGCGCCGGTGCGCTCCAGAATGACGTTGTCGCCGAAGCTTTTGCTCACATTCCTGAGTGTGCACAAGACACGGCCGGGCTGTTTTTCTATGGAAAAGTTGATGCGGATGTTGGGCCGCTCGAGTTCCACATTCTCGATACGCTCGAGTTTTTCCAGCCGCTTGATGATGCTCTGCGCCTGGGCGGCCTTGCTGGCTTTGGCTTTGAACCGCTCCACGAAGCGCTCGTTCTGGCGTATATAGTCCTGCTGGTTTTCGAAGGCCTTCTGCTGGATATCGATGCGCAGCGCCTTCTCCGTTTCATAAAAACTGTAATTGCCGCTGTAGATGTGCAGCTTTTGCTGGTAGAGCTCCACGATCTTGGTCACCATCCGGTCGAGGAAATACCGGTCGTGGCTAACAATCACTACCGAACCCGAATAGCTTTTCAGGTATTTTTCAAGCCATTCGATACTGGGCAGGTCGAGGTGGTTGGTCGGTTCGTCGAGCAGCAGCACATCGGGCTGCATCAGAATCATCTTGGCCAGCAGTACCCGCATACGCCAGCCGCCGCTGAACTCCTTGTAGGGCCGCTGCAGGCTTTCGTTGCTGAAGCCCAGCCCCTGCAGGATCTCCTCGGTCTTGTGATGCATTTCGTAGCCGCCCAGTACTTCCAGTTCGTGCAGTTTTTCGGCATAGTCGATGGCCAGTTGCTCGTCGCCCGTGCGCTCCAATTCGGTGCCCAGTTGTTCAATTTCCTTTTCCAGCTCTTTCACCCGTTCGAATGCGCCCAGCGCCACATCGAGAATCGAATCGTCGGTATCAAAACTCAGCAGGTCCTGATGCAGGAATCCGATGGTGGTTTCGCGGCCTTTCTCCACTGTGCCGGCCGATGGCTGGTACTGGCCGGTAAGCACCTTCAGCAGGGTTGATTTTCCGGTGCCGTTGTAGCCGATCAGTCCGATGCGTTCGTTGGGCTGTATATGCCAGGTGGCATCCGACACGATGGTGCGGGCACCGAATTCAAAAGTCAGGTTCTGGAGTCCAAGCAACATGCGTCAAAAATTCAGGGTGCAAAAGTAACCTAAATGCAGGCAAGCCCGGAACAGATCGGGAATAGATTTTGCGGCAGAACTGCGGTATTACTTTGGCGCATTGGTCCCGCTATCCGCTGCAAGTCCTCGCCCTTCGGGGCTGTGGGCTTTCCGCTCCTATCGGGGCCGTAAAGCGACATCGCTGTTCTTTGGTTCAATTCTTTTTCCCGCTTGCGGAAGAGCAGTACCTTCGTATGTAATGTTGTATTCCATATCGCGCTTCATTTTTTAAATAATTGTTCATGCCAACAACCAGCACCAAATCCCGCCGACCACTCTATTTTGCCCTGATGGCCCTTATTGTTCTCATCGCCGTTTATTTTATCGACAAAACAGGTAATAAAAAAACCGAAGAGCCCCGGCAGCAGGCTATCAGGGTCAGTGCGCATTCCGAAGCCTTCGATAAGAGTGTGGATACTTTGCTTCAGGCCTATTTCGGGCAGAAAGATGCCCTGGTGGATTGGGATACGGCCAAAGTAAAACAAGCGCTTCCCGCTTTGCTAACCGCGCTCGACCGCTTTCCGCTGGAGGAACTTCGCAAGGATAGTGCGGCTGTTTATGAGACAGCAAAGCAACAAGTGGCCGACATCCGCGCCAATGCCGAAAGCATTGCTCAGCAGTCCAACATCACTGAAATGCGTCAGGATTTCCGCATGGTCAGCGAAAACCTGTATCCCTTCCTCAAAACCATCCGCTATTCGGGTTCCACCCTGTACTGGCAGAACTGCCCTATGGCTTTCGGCGACGACAAGGCGGCCAGCTGGATCAGCAACAGTCAGGAGATTGTAAATCCTTATCTCGGAAAATATCATCCTACGTATAAGAGCGGCATGTTACACTGCGGTGAGGTGCTCGACAGCATACGCTGATTTTTTCGTGCCAGTGATGAACATTGGCGGAGCGGATTTGTTTAAGAAGCTCCGGCCCTTTACCCGGTTTTTTCCGACTATGTTTTCCGGTGTCAGACATTTCCGATTTTTGCTTCTTCTGCTTTGTCTGCAAGCCGTTGTCCGGGCACAGTCAGTATTTACCATCAGTGGTTATGCCCGCGATGCCCGCAATGGTGAAACCCTTATCGGTGCTACCATTGTTGCCAAGGGAAAGAGCACGGGCATCAGTTCCAACCAATATGGCTTTTATTCGTTGAGCCTGCCTCCCGGCGATTACTTGCTGGTATGCAGCTACAGCGGTTTTCAACCGCTGGAAGTTCCCGTTTCCCTCCGGGGCAACAAACAGCTGAACTTCGATCTGCAGTCGCGGGCCGCTTTGCAGGAAGTGATTGTTTCTTCGCGCAAGCGCGATAATAATGTGAAGCAGGCGCAAATGGGCCGTATTGTATTGCCGATCGACCAGATTAAGGCCATTCCCGCTTTCGCCGGCGAGGTCGACCTGCTCAAGGTGGTGCAACTCCTGCCCGGTGTGCGCAACGCGGGGGAGGGCAGCGCCGGTATCTATGTGCGGGGTGGGGGCCCCGACCAGAATCTGATTCTGCTTGATGACGCGGTTGTATATAATACGGGTCATCTTTTCGGATTCTTCTCCATCTTCAATTCCGACGCCATTAAAAATGTATCACTTATAACGGGCGGAATGCCTGCCCAGTATGGCGGACGGTTGTCGAGCGTACTGGATGTGTCCATGAAGGAGGGTAACAATCAAAAGTTCCAGGTCGACGGCGGTATCGGCCTGATCGCTTCCCGGCTTTCCATCCAGGGTCCGTTGAAAAATGACAAGGCTTCCTTTATCGTATCGGCCCGCCGTACCTATGTGGATGCCCTGGTGAAACCCATCCTAAAAAGCAGTAACAGCACCTTCAACGGTTCCGGCTATTATTTCTATGACCTGAACGCCAAGGTCAATTACCGGTTTTCCGAAAAGGATCGGCT
>CAZZLI010000086.1:0-12665 GCA_964655055.1 uncultured Ferruginibacter sp. | reverse complement strand
GAGTTCGTAATTGAAAATCTTCTCTTTGATGCGCTCGCCTTCAAGCAACTGGAAAATGCCATTTCCCTTGAGACCGGGTATCTCATCGATGTATTTATCGAAAGGATTGTCAACACTGCTTTTCACGATACGTCCGCTGAACATCCTGTTTTCAAACAGTTCTTCCCAACTCTGGTTAAGGCCGTAATTTTTGCCGTTGTACACGCGGTACCTGCCCAGGGTGGGGCGCAGATCGGGATAATATACCCAAAATGCGACCTGGTCGGCTCCTACCAGTTGGTTGGTTTGAGCGGTGTATTTGTTGAACAGGGGGGCAATACCCAGTATGCGCCAGAACAACCGGGAGGATTCCTTATCGAATACCACTTCTTCCTTTATCCGGAACTTATAGAACGAATCAAGTACGATGTCTTTGGATTCAGTCTTATACCCGCTTATTGACCCTGAGGAATCATAAATGGGAACCTGAATTGGATCACCGGCCAGGCGCTTGACGATATCGCTTTTGGTCATCGGGGTGGTGAATCGGTCATCTATGGGATCGAACACCGTGATCGTACTATCCTGAATGGCCTGGAAGAGGATGGAAATAAAGCGCTGGTTTCCGTTGTCCTCATCAGCGGCATAGCGGAAAGGAAAGTTGATTTTCTCCCGGGTATCAATGTCACGCCAAAGCTTGTGGCGATAAACGGCATCATCGGCCCGGAGGTGCTCGTAGGGGAGCGGTTCGCGATCGCGGATCATTTTGGTGTCCACGGATTCGTCTTTCCGCAACGATTTCCTTACTTTTTTGAGCGGCAGACTATCCATGGCTTTTTCAGGTTCCGCAGCCGACTGCTGTACTGCGGTTGCCGTAGAGTCGATTTGCACCTGACCTACCGTTGTCTGGGTCTTACCCTTGGTGGTTTTTTTTGTGGCGGTGCTGGGCCTTTTGGTCGCGGTACGCTTCTTCTGGGCTTCAGCGGCCAGGCTGAATAAACATATTGCCGGGATCAGCAACAGCGTTTTTAACAGGTAATTTTTCATAAGATTAAATTATAGGTGTTTCTAGAATAGGGAAAAACCGGGAGGATTTTGGATCGTACGTTTTTGGCCGTCGGGGCCTACTACGGTGATATTGTCGAATGTTACGGTAGAACCGGGAACCAGCAAACTCATATACTGGGATGCCGGTGCCAGGCTTCCACTGGTCAGATTCACCTGCTTCACGTTCCGGTCGCCGGGAATGGAGAAATACACGGTGGCTCCGGTTACATTATACTTAGCTTCAAAGTCGAAGTTCTCAAGATCGGCACGGACGAAACTCTGGTTCCGGAACACCACGGCCTGCATCCTTCCGCCTCCGCTGGGCCCTACTTTGATCACGGGATCGGGTATACGCTTAATCCGGAAATCGAATGAGCTGGTTTTACCGTCGGCGGTCACATTGATCTTGGCCGAACCCGGAGCGCTCACCTGCACAATTCTGTTGGAATTGCTTCCGGAAATTGTTCCTCCGGTCATGCTCACAGTCGTTTTGTCCCAGCCGCTACCCGATGAAATCGTGACGGGGTTGGGTACGCCGATATAGAACACATTCATCTTGTCGAGCATCACCGCGGCTCCACCGGGTACGCCCACGGTATATTCGATGTCTTTTTCCAATTTGTCGGGCTTGCCATCGGGGCGGGTATAGGTAATCACCACATGCACTTTCTGGTTACCTGTTCCGGATACATTGAATTTCTTTTCAGCTACACCCTTGTCGTTCAGGGGGACATTGGTTCCTCCGATGGTGATATTGGGCTTGGCAGCGGAATTGAAAGCACCGACACCGGCGGTAACCACCATTTCCTGTCCGGGCATGAGATAGGTGGAACTGGCACCGGTGAGCGGCTCGAACTTGTCATAAATCACTTCCACCTGGCCGATCTGGTTGTGGCAGTAGGTAACTACCTGATTCTCGGCGTTTTTGATATCGTTCTGGAACTTGCTCAGCATGGTCATGGCGGCGATGGTGGGCGTCATGTGGAAATAACTGTATTCCCAGGTGTTGTTGGTTCCGGTTTTTGACGGAGGGATGCTGAGATCCATCGGTAATTTATTGGAGAACTCCTTGGCGATTTCAGGAGAAATGGCCAGCAGGTCTTTCTGGTATTTTTCGAGCTTTGCAAGAAATTCCTTTCCTACGCCCGGTTTTCCGTTGTGCTCAATGAACAGGCGTGTTGCCGCGTCGAGATCATCTTCCTTGAAGTCGTTCTTTCCCGCGGCGGGATCGAATCCGGAGGCTTTCTTCAATTCCTCTTTATAGCCGTCGATGGTTTTGATCATTTCGTCGGAGAGCTTCTGTGCGGCCAAAGCCTTAGGCTGCCAGTACTCGGCCTTTTCACGGGTTTCCGCTTTCTGCAGCTTGTTTTTCAGCGATTCGAAAAGGGTATTGTTCGACTTGTCGATGGAACCATTCGATTTGAGCAGGCTGGCGTCTACCACTTTGAAAGCGTTCAGGATTTCAGCCGATACGTTCAGGGCGAGGATGGCGGTCAAAACCAGGTACATGATGTTGATCATCTTTTGCCTGGGTTCTGCAGGTAATGCCATGTTATTTCGATTTTACTTTTGTTTTGAAATGGATTTGTCTGATTGAAATTAGCCGCTTGCTGCGTATGGCATTGTTAAGGGTTTCTCAATCCTGCAATGTCTTACGCGACGTTAACGGATCATTTTGAGCCCTGCATTGCGCTCAGCATGTTACCGTAAACGGAATTCAGCTTGGTAAGATTGTTTGCAAGAAGGCCGATCTGGTCTTTGGCCTTGTTGGCATCCTCCACGCTGTTCATCATGCTCTGGCTTGCTTCGGCCATTTTACCATAGAAACTGTTGAGGGCTTTCAGATGGTTGTTGCTTTCCTTCAGTTCCAGTTCATAAATGGTGTTAAGTGAACCCAGGTTCTTGGTGAGCACCTGTACCTGCTCGTGGAATCCACGGGCACTTTCAGAAGCGGTATTGAACGAAGACATGGTGTTGGCGCTGCTGGTGAATGCCGTAGCCATGGTACCCATGGCCGCTGTGGCTTCCTTGGTTTTTGCACCGAAGTCGCCGGTACTTTTCACCACATCGCCGATATCGGACATGTTGCCAACGGTAGCGCCCAGTTTCTGGAATCCTTCTCCGAGTTTTTTCAGGCTGGTCGGTGTGATATCCGCTTCCTGCATCATCTTGTCCATAGATTTCAGAGCCGGATTTCCGGCTGCCACAGCAGCAGGCTGGTGCTCTTCGTCATGCGATTTGGGTTTTACCCATTCAATCACGGCATACACGGCGAAAATCGCGGTCTCAGTCCACATTCCGATGGTGAGCATCTTATCGGCATAAGACTGGTGGGTGATTTTTGCCCAAGCGGCAAAGATGATTACAGCGGCACCGGCACTTACCAGTACATCGATGAGGTTCAGGAACGTTCTTTTTTTCGCAGCCATGTTTGAGAGATTTAAGATGTTAGGATTTAAAAAATGGAGTTTTACTTGTTTAGACTATAAAATGCAAATCTTTATGAGAAGTCATAAAGATTTGCATTGAGACGTTGAATCAAATTGATCGGGATTCGTTGATGAATATTATTTTCCCCTCTTGCCCATTGCCGGCGGAAGATCGATGACGCAGCGGAAACCGATATAGGACTTGGAGGTATCCTGATACTCGTAATTCCGGGTGCTGGTCTGCAGGAAATAGCCCACATCCTTCCAGCTGCCGCCACGAATCACTTTGCGTTTCATTCTGGGCAGATCGGCTTCTTTGGCATTCCAGCGGATATCGGGGTTCATGTCGTGCTGGAAGGTATAGCCACCTTCGTAGAAGAGTGAAGAAGTCCATTCAGCGACATTACCCGCCATGTTATACAATCCGAAATCGTTGGGCCAGTAGGCATCGGCACGTACGGTGTAGAAACCGCCATCTTCGGGATAATTACCACGGCCGGGCTTGAAGTTGGCGAGAAGGCAGCCCTTCTTGTTTCTGAGATAAGGTCCGCCCCAGGGATATGGAGCCTGAGAACGTCCGCCTCTTGCGGCATATTCCCATTGTGCTTCGGTGGGAAGCCGGAAATCCGACTCGGTCGATTTCTTTTTGGACTCAAGATAAGAATTGAGGTAATGGGTGCGCCATTCGCAGAATGCGGTGGCCTGCTTCCAGTTGACACCGACTACGGGATAATTACCGAATGCGGGGTGACCGAAATATTTTTTGGCCATCGGCTCATTATAGGCGTAAGAGTAGTCGCGAACCCAGCAGAGGGAATCGGGGTAGGCCGGAATATCCCTTTTGATAATGAATTTGGAACGCTGTACATTGGCATTCTCACGCTTAGAAGCCTCTTTATAGTCAAAGGACTCGGAATGATAGACCAGCTTGGTGGGATCCAATTCCTTCCTGTTGAAAATCCGGTTATCGGGGGTAACAATAATCTGGTCGATTTTCTCCAATGTGGCTTTATCGCCCCATTTGATGGTTTTGGCCTTCTTCCAGTCGATATACTCGTTGCCGTCCTTACCCTGCTTGATAAAGCCCATCAGTTTGGCGGCGATGGAATCTTTCACCCAGTTGGTGAACTGGCGGTATTCGTTGTTGGTAATCTCGGTGGCGTCCATCCAGAAACCGCTGATGGAAACCTGCTTGTTTCGGGCGGTAAATGCATAGTTCACATCCTCGTCGCTGGGACCCATGTGGAAGGTTCCGGAGGGGATATAGACCATTCCGGGGGGCTTAGGCATCGACCACTTGGGGGCGGGCGCCACACCGTGGAGCTGACCGTCGTCAGGAAGTCCTTTTCCTTTGTTTCCCTTGTTGCAACCGGTTAGGGTAGCAACCGCAACTGCAACCACTAAGAGACTACGCATGTTTTTCATTGTTTTGACTTTAAGGGTATTGGGCAAATGTAGCGATAATTTGGATTTTCAGTCAGGCCTTAAGAATTAATAACTTAAAATTTCGTGAAAACCCGGGTATCAACACATTTAACGGCGGGTTTGTTCTTTTATTGTACGTAAGTGCTTGTCCTGCTGAGTATTTCCTCAAATCCTGCCAGGGAATTTACCGGGCTCAGGCACACGAAATCCCGGCAAACATATATGGCAAGTTCATCATCATCTTTTTTTCCTGCCAGCAGCGGCCAATCGGAACTGCTTTTGGGTGCCGCCTGCATGCATTTTTCGGGCATATAATATCTTTCATTTATCTGTTTGGCCGCCTCCTTCGCACCAATCCCCAAAAGAGCTATTTCCACAATTCCGAAAGCCTGTTGCAGTCCGAACATTGCCCATCGGCCAAAAGAGGTCGGGTGCTTTTCAATTAGTTCCAGGAGTCCGGACAACATGGCGACCGCACGCTTTTGCCATTCCCGAATTCCAAATATCATGCCCAGTTTCCACAGATTGACCGCCATAATTGCGTTGGGGGAAGGCATGGCCCCGTCATAAATTTCTTTTTTCCTGACGAGCACATCGCGCTGTGAAGATGCGGTAAAATAGAACCAGCGGTTTTCCTCGTCGCTGAACCGGTCAAGGGTTTGGGCACAGATTTCTCTGGACCTTGTCAGGTATCGGTCATCCATGGTTGCCTCATGCAGCCTCAGGCAGGCTTCCGCCAGACAGGCGTAATCATCCAGAAAGGCGGGGTATTTTGCCTGCCCGTTTTTCCAGGTATGCAGGAATCCGCCTGATGTATCATTGGACGGGAAATTGCTCTCGATGAAACCGATATTTTGTTCTGCCATGCGCACATATTCCGCATCACCCGTTGCTGCGCCAGCCCGGGCCAGGGCTGAAGCCATCAGTGCATTCCAGCCCAGTATGGCCTTATCGTCCAGCCCCGGCCTGATCCTGTTTTTCCGTCGCGCTGCCAGAAGTTTCAATCCTGCCGAAATGATTTCGGATGCCCGCTCTGTATGCATACCCTCCGATGCGGCAAATGCAGGCAGATCTGTTTTTTTTCGCAGAATATTGACACCCTCCCAATTTCCTGCTTCACTGATATCGAAAAACCGGCAGAATAAATCAATCGCGGCGGAATCGTCAAGACCTGAAAGAACTTCATTGACCTCCTGAAGACTCCAGGTATAATATTTTCCTTCAACTCCCTCACTGTCGGCATCAAGGGCGCTGTAAAATCCGCCTTCCGGACCCGTCATTTCATCACGTACAAATCCCACCAGGTGACCGATGGCATCACGATAGGCTTCCTTACGGGTAAGCTGAAAGGCATCGGTAAGCACATGAAGCAGCAGGGCATTGTCGTAAAGCATTTTCTCAAAATGGGGTGCCAGCCATTCCTCATCGGTGCTGTAACGGGCAAGCCCGCCGCCGACATGATCGTAAATCCCCCCGTTGAGCAGGGCATCGAGCGATAACAAAGCCTGATTGAGCGCCTCTTCGGTTTGGGTATGATGGTAGTAACGTAGGAGATAACCAATCATGAATGTCTGTGGAAATTTGGGTGCCCTGCCGAAGCCCCCGTTTTCCCTGTCGGCCTGCTGCATCAGTCCCTCAAAAATCTTGCGGCAACTTTCAGGAGTAAGCCCTGAATCCTCTTTGTTCCGGTAAGAATCGAACCGTAAGGTTGAAGAACGGAATAGATGACCGGTCAGCTGTTCCGCCTGATCGAGGATTTCCGTTCGCCGCTCTTTCCAGGCCCGGGCGAGCCCGTTGAGTACTTCCGTCCAGGAAGGGCGGTTGAAGGCCTGAACCGGGGGAAAATAGGTGCCCCCATAAAACGGCTTTTTGTCCGGCGTCAGAAATACATTCAGGGGCCAGCCCCCGCTTCCGGTCATGGCCTGAACCGCGTCCATGTAGATGTGGTCCAGATCGGGGCGCTCTTCCCGGTCGATCTTGATGTTCACGAAATATTCATTCATTAGCGCAGCAACCTGTTCATTTTCAAAACTCTCCCGCTCCATCACATGGCACCAGTGGCAGGCCGAATAGCCAATGCTCACCAGAACCATCCTGTCGCCGGCCCGGGCCTCCTCAAAAGCCTCTTCCGACCAGGGACGCCAGTCGACAGGATTATGGGCATGCTGCAGCAGGTAAGGGCTGGTTTCACCAACCAGCCGGTTTGGATGCTTTGTTTTTTCCTTGCGCATTGTCATAGAATAGTTGATTCAGGGGTAGCAAATATGTGTAAAAAAATAAAAAACAGCAGTTGGTTGTCCGCCTCAATCTTCTATATTTGTGAGCTCCCTACCCCTTGAAGTAACGAATCCTCCCCTCAGGTTCAGGCGAATTTTTCGCTATGATGTTCAGGTTCATCTCTTTTTCAACACCATAAACTGTAAACCAATCTTGCTATGCGATTGAAACATCTACCCCAGAGATTTTTTGTCCTCTTTTTTGTGTTGATGTGCGCCTCCCCGCTGATCCGGGCACAGGTAAGCAATTACACATTTTCGCAAACCACCCTGCCCTATTCGGCCATTAGCGGCGGGACTATTGTTGTCGCAAGTGGTGCAACCCCCACTTCGGATGACAATGTCTATCCCAACATCCCAATCGGCTTCCCCTTCTCATTTGATGGAAGCACCTACACCTCCCTAGGCATCAATTCAAACGGGTTTATCTGGTTGGGTAGCGGTGAGCCCGCACCTGATACGTATACGCCCATTAGCCTTATCGTAAGCACCGGAACGGTCAGCGGCATCATCAGCCCGTTGGGTCGTGACCTGATCAAACGAGTTGCAGCACCCTTCGGTGAATTGCGCGTGCAAACCATCGGCACAGCCCCCAACAGGACCTGTGTAGTACAATTCGCCAACTGGAGGGGATATGCCATGGGCACCAGTGCCGCATACAATTTCCAGGCCCGTTTACAGGAAACCAGCAATGTCATCACATTGAGTTACGGCACATTCGATATGACCGGCTCCGTGGAATCAACCGATTTTGAAATTGGTTTGCGGGGCTCCGACAATACTGACTTCAACAATGTTGTGGCCACCAATGCAGGCTGGGTCAATGCCGTTTCAGGCACCACAAATGCAGATGCTTCCACGCTGAGTGCAACCGTATTCCCCGCATCCGGAACTGCATTCGTATTTACCCCCGGACAACAGGCTACCTGCACCAGGCCGAGCGGATTGACCACAAAATCAATTACGGCCACTTCCGACAGTGTCCGCTGGAATAAGGTCAGCACCGCAATCCGCTATGAGTGGCTTGTAACCAATAGTGCCACACCTCCGGGAGCCGGAACACCAACAGCCAACAACAACGATACCGCATTCCTTGTAGGCGGACTTACGCCGGCGACCCAATACTACCTGCATGTAAGAAGCGAATGTGCGGGCAACGATTTCAGCAACTGGAGCTCCCTGCCCTTCAGCACAGTACGCGTGAATGATTTCTGCAACGACGCTCTTGATGTTACCGCAAACATCGGCAGTACCATTTCCGATACCACAGGACGCAGTACCCTGGCAACCGCAGGCCTTGAAGGCACACTGGGTGCAGCATCCTGTTCCGGCACTTCTTCCGGCTTTGTCAATGATGTCTGGTTCAAATTCACCGCTCCCGCAGGTTCCGACAGCATTATCATCACCGGTGCTGCAGGAACCTCAACCGACTGGGTCTACCAATTGTATAACGCCTGTGGCGGAGACGCCATCGCCTGCAGCGATGATGGCGACGCCTCCAATCCCTTTGGAAACAATCTGATGCCCTTTATGGGTGTTTGCGGATTGCAGGCCGGTACCACCTATTTCATCAGGGCCTATCCCTACACATCCAGCACAACGGCTACCTGTAAGCTCTATGTTTACCGGGGAGGAAGCTGCCCGACCAACATTCCCGCCAACGACAACTGCGCCAACGCGATTACCATCAGCTGCAATGCACCCGTTTCCGGCACCACGGTGAACGCCTCGGCAAGCAGTACGCCCAATGCGGCCTGCGGCAGTTCTTTCGCCACCCAGACCGATGTCTGGTACAAATTCAACAGCGGCGCATCGAACATCGTTCCTTACATCAAGGTATCAAATATCGATACCGGTACGACGGCATCTCCAAAAGAAATTTATCTGGCACTTTACCGCGGCAGCGGTTGCGGCAGCCTGCTCTACCAGGGTTGTCTGGAACGCCCGCTGGGCAGTGATTCCATCGGTGCATACCTTTTCGGATCCATTGCCAATACCGACTATTTTGTGCGTATTTACTCGATAGCCGATGCCGAGCAAACCACCTTCAGCATCACCGTATGCGACAGCACTTCCACCACATTGCTGGTTGATACCACCGGACAATCGCCAATTTCCGATTGCCTGAACTTCGGTAATCTTAACATCACTGCGGCCAACCAGAACAACAACAACTGGGTTCGGATCATCAATTCCGGACTAGCTATGGAAATCAACGCCCAGGGTCAAAACCTCGGTTCCACCAATTTCCGCGTAACCCGAAACATTTCAGGAACCATCCGGAGAGACGGCAGCCGAAACCTGCCCCTGCTCGGAAGGGAATACATGGACCGAAATGTAACCATCACCCCGACCACGCAACCCAACGGACCCGTCAAGGTGCGGATTTATTTCACCGCCGATGAACTGGCTACCTTGATTGCCGCCGGCGGCGACGGTTATGCAGACGTGGGTGCTATTGGCGATATCGTCATCACCAAAAACCAGCAAGCCTGCACCTCCTTTGTTGCAGTGGGCAACGAAGTACGTATTCCGCAGACAGCCAACGGAACATTTGCCGATGGTGCCTATGTGGAATTTGAAACCACTTCTTTCTCCACCTTCTTCCTGCATGGAGGCGCACAGCCCCTGCCGGTCAACCTGATTTCATTCCAGGCAAGGCGTAACGGCCGGGTGAACCTGATCAGCTGGAACACCGCGCAGGAAGTGAATATCAGCCGTTTTGTGATCGAGCGCAGCAACGACGGTGTCCGCTTCACTGATATCGGACAAGTAGATGCTATGGGCACTGCCACGGGTGAAAGACAATACCGCTTTACCGATGCCAATCCCAACAGAGGTGTGAATTACTACAGGCTCAGGAGTGTTGACCGCAGCGGAGCGCAGAAGCTGAGCGATATCCGTATGGTGAAGAATGACGGAACTGCCGTTGTGGGTGTTTATCCCAATCCGGTGGATCAGCAGCTGACACTGAGCATCTCCTCGGAGAAATCGGAAACTGCTTCCGTTTCCATCATCGACATGAACGGCAAGCAGATGCTGACGCGTACAGTTTCGGTTATTCCGGGAGTCAACAACCTGAATATCGATGCCGCCGGTCTTGCAGCAGGCACCTACGTGGTCAAAGTGCAGATGAGCGGAGAAGTGGTTGTAAACAAATTCAACAAGCGCTAAGCAGCAACGTTTCGCTTGACTCTTATTGAAAGAGACCGGTAAAACGGTCTCTTTCTTTTTTGGTTATATCCGCGTATTTGATACCGATTGGATATCTGTAATTACCAATATCATTGGCCCAAACAGCTGTCTGATCGGCATTATACGGCGAAATTTTTGGGCCAAAAGTAGCGTCACGTTCGTATGAGAGGACTCCCGCAAAAAATCAATGGCCGGTTTTCTTTCGAAGCAGCGTGCTGATGCGTTGTTGCAAGGCTTGTTTGAAGGCAGCCCCACCGACAATTTCAATCTCTTCAAGAAATCCCAGGACAAAACGGATTACCGGCTTGAAATCATACACAACCGCCTTGAACCGATAACTGTTTTTCGCTGGCACGGGATGCAGGCAGGAAGCCGTCATGGGGAATTCCTCGCGGAGAAGCACCGCTGCCCGCAACGGTAACAGCAACTCCACGTCAAAAGGTGCAGCAGTTTGTTGAAACCCGAACACATCGGGAATCTTGAACCGGTGCTTTTCGGCATGCCTGAACGGAGTCTTCCTGAGTTCGACTGAGGCAATCCGCTCGATATTGAAAAACTTGTTCTTGCCGGTTTCAATTTCATACGCGGCAAGGTTGCGGTAATCGTCGGTGAATCGGACCGGCTCCACAATCCTGTCGCTGACCTTGTTGGTATGGATGCTCTGATAATTCCGGATCAGGAGCTGCCGGCGCGACTGTATGGCAGCCAGTATCGTTTCCACCATCTTGCCCAGATGGGCTTTCAACAAGTGTGCGGCATTGATTTCCGCCTCTGAATGGAAATAGAGTTTCCTGAGTATGCTGTCTTTGAGTTGATGATCGCGGCCCACCGTCAACAGCAGACCCCTTAACAGATTAACCTCATCAGGTGAAAAATTCACCGGTACGGAATCCCCATCATCGGAAAAGAGGTAAAACCGGCCGCTATCGGTTTTTTCAACATGAAAACCGGCCGCATCCAGCAACGAGAGATAGCGGTATGCCGTCCGCTCGGTACATCCGAGGATTGTGGCAAGTTGCCGGATACTCCTTGGTGGTTTAGCCTTCAGCAGGCTGATGAGCCGGAGCAGACGAAGTAACTTATGCTGGTTGTGCATAGGGGGCTTCCTTTGAAAGTGGAAATTAGGAAATATTATCCTGCGACCCTTATTGTCGGAGATGATCAGGAATTTTACAAGTACAGATCAACGCTTTTCATACAAATCTGCAAACCCTTGGCTTCAAAGCAATATTACATGAATGTTAATCATACTATCTACCTAATTTGTATTAGAACAAGCATCCGTTTTGATATTAATCTATCTTCCGATGCTGACAGCAAAACAAGTATGATGCTTCCTGATTTTGTTTCATCAGAAAACCAGGGATGCTGCGGCATCACAATGATGTACCAGGTCCGAATAACATAAACAAGCAGTCCCACGCAAGTGAGTTCAAAAACAGTTAACCTGAAAACAATACGATGCAGGCCCCTGCTTTTATGGGTGTTGATGTTTGTTTCCTTCATCCTGTCCTGTTCATCCAGACTAACCGCCCAGAGAGACCGGATCGCCAATATGAATCAGGAGCAGGATTCCCTCTACCAAAGGCATCAGGGCGAAATGCGATTATTGAATCAGCAGCCCGTAGAGGAGGGTTTTACACAGTTTTTACCCGGAATTCTGCTTTGTGCCGGTATCCTTATCCCTACCCTCTTTCTGTTCTTTTACAATGAACGGAAAAGAAAAGAACAGGCACTGGAAAGCCTGAGTCAGGATAAGGAAACCGAGGTCCGCAAAGCCGTACATGAAGCCTGTGAACAGGAACGGAGAAGGATTGCGGCCGACCTGCATGATCAATTAGGTTCCTATGCTGCAGCCATTAGCATAAACGCTTCGGGTATCGCCAAACTGGCCAAAACCGAAGCGGAAAAAACCGCAGTATCCGAACTGAATAAGAATGCCAATGCCATTGTCGCCCAGTTGAATGATACGATCTGGGTACTGACCCGCGAGAGCCTGTCATTCACAGCCATATCGGACCGGCTCAAAGTCTATGTGCTCCACCTGCAGAAAAGCTACAGGAACTTTGATTGCAATTTCGGAGAGCAGATCGATACCGACCATCTTTTTGCACCTGCCCCGGGTTTTCATTTGCTCAAGATCCTGCAGGAAGGTATCACCAATGCATTCAAGCACAGCAAGGGCAGCCATGTTACCATCCGGTTCAACAGCTCGGCAACAAACTGGGAAATCATAATTGATGACGATGGGGTGGGTATGTTGTCGGAAGGGGAGGCTGCGGGAGGCGGGAATGGTGTAGCAAACATGAAAAAG
>CAZZLI010000085.1:1190-12753 GCA_964655055.1 uncultured Ferruginibacter sp. | reverse complement strand
ACTCCGGCAGATCAGCCTTTGACTCCGTTCCGCGTGTTCCAGCCCCGGATGAAGAATGTGCTCTATGATGTGATTCCGCATGACGACAGGTTCCTTGTACGTACCAACCTCAACGCGCTCAACTTCCGCCTGATGGAATGCGGAACCGCCAATACCACATCCGAGAACTGGAAGGAACTCATTCCCCACCGCACCGATGTATTGCTGGAAGGTGTGGAGGAGTTCCGCGACTTCATGGTGCTTGCCGAAAGAAAAAATGGATTGGCGAACCTGCGTGTGAGAAACCTCAACGACGGCAGCGAACATGATATCAAATTCGACGAACCGGCCTATATGGCTGCTGTAGCCGGCAACCCGGAATACAACAGCACCAACCTGCGCTACATGTACAATTCAATGGTAACTCCCGGATCGGTATTCGATTATGATATGAATACAAGAACCCGGAAACTGATGAAGCAGCAGGAAGTAGTGGGAGGATATGATCCGGGCAAATACAGCAGCGAGCGCATTTACGTCACCGCCCGTGACGGGGTCAAGGTTCCCGTTTCGGTAGTGTACCGTAAGGGCTTTGCAAAAAACGGCACTTCACCCCTGTTGCTTTATGCCTACGGCTCCTACGGCAGCAGCATGGATGCCACATTCAGCAGCTCAAGGCTCAGCCTGCTCGACCGGGGCTTCGCCTTCGCCATAGCCCATATCCGCGGCGGTCAGGAACTGGGCCGGCAGTGGTATGAAGACGGGAAGATGATGAAGAAGAAGAACTCCTTCAACGATTTCATTGACGTAGCCCAATTCCTGGTGAATGAAAAATATACCGATACTGCACACCTCTATGCCCAGGGCGGCAGCGCGGGTGGTTTGCTGATGGGTGCCGTACTGAATATGGCACCGGGATTGTTCAACGGGGTTATCGCCCAGGTGCCCTTCGTGGATGTGGTGAACACGATGCTCGATGAAAGTATTCCGCTCACCACCAACGAATTCGACGAATGGGGCAATCCTGTCAACAAGGAAGCCTATGCGTATATGAAAAGTTATTCGCCCTACGAAAATGTAGAAGCAAGGGCCTATCCGAATATCCTGGTCACGACCGGACTTCACGACAGCCAGGTGCAGTATTTCGAACCGGCGAAATGGGTGGCCCGGCTTCGGGCGACCAAAACCGACAAGAACCTGCTTTTGTTTCAGACCAATATGGATTTTGGGCACGGCGGCGCATCGGGAAGGTTTGACTATATCAAGGACATCGCCCTTTATTATGCGTTCCTGCTGGGGCTTGAAGGTATAACCCAATAAGTCGTAAGTCTGCATCCAATCAACGAACCGGGGTTAACAAGACAATTGGCCTCAAAAATTTATAAAACGGCATGCACCCATTTTGGTCCGGCGTCATTCATCGAACCCTGCACAAGAAGAGCGGGACATCTATAAGCACGCAGGAAAAATTGTCCAGTTTCCGGCAGGCAAAAGCCTATCATGAGTTGCAGATCATTATCCGGCATGGTGTAAAGGATTTCTTCCTGATTGGCCTGGGCATCTTTTCCGCAGCATTCGGACTCAAGGGGTTTCTGCTCACCAACAAGTTCATCGACGGAGGCGCCACCGGTATTTCGCTGCTGCTTTCCGCCCTTACCGGACTTCCCCTTTACCTGCTGGTGTTGTGCATCAACATTCCCTTCATCCTTTTGGGCTACCGGATGGTCGGGCACCAGTTTGCCGTGAAGACATCGCTCGCCATTGCAGGACTTGCAGCGGTTCTTGCCGGCATCCACTTTCCGGATGTGACGCAGGACAACCTTCTGGTGGCCGTATTCGGCGGATTTTTTCTTGGAGCCGGTATCGGGTTCGCCATCCGGGGAGGCTGTGTCATCGACGGCACCGAAGTGCTCGCCATCTACCTGAGCCGGAAGTTGGGCACTACCATCGGCGACATCATCGTGATCATCAATATCCTCATCTTCGGCGCGGCCGCTTATTTCCTCGGTATCGACATTGCCCTGTATTCGATGATCACCTATCTGGCCGCGTCAAAGACGCTGGACTTTGTGGTGGAAGGCATCGAGGAATATATCGGCGTGACCATTGTTTCCTCGCATCATGAAGAGATCCGGGAGATGTTTCTCAGCCGCCTCGGGCGCGGGGTTACCGTATATCAGGGCAAAGCGGGGTTCGGCCGCAGCGGCAGGAAAGGGGAAATGGATATCCTGTATTCGGTGGTCACCCGACTGGAACTGAATAAGCTCAACACCGAATTGAAACGGATAGATCCCAACGCCTTTGTCACCATGCACAATGTGAAGGACACCCGGGGCGGCATGATCAAGAAACGACCGTTCAAGCACTGAGTAAACTTGAAGCAACTTTTGAGGTATACACTGAGAAGCTCAAGAATACCTTAGCGCTGTAGAAAACGAATTTTCAGCGGAGAGAGGGGGATTCGAACCCCCGATACAGTTTCCCATATAACGGTTTTCGAGACCGCCCCATTCAACCGCTCTGGCATCTCTCCGTGCTGTAAAAGTAATCAGCCGGATTTAAAGAAAAAAACGAGATCCGGCAGCTTCGATTCAAAGCGAAACATTGTTGGAATACGCTTGCTTCCGCCAAATGCCAATCGGTATTACCCTAATACCGATTGAATATCTGTAATTGACCAATATCATTGGCCCAAACAGCTATCACAGCGGCATTATACAGAATAATTTTTGGGCTAAAAGTAACGTGACTTTCGTATAAAGTCACTTTCGTATGAAAAAATAAATCGGGCCGCACATGCATTGTGCGGCCCGGAATTTTTTTATTGAGCGCGTACCCGGATCAATTCTTTACCAAACGGCTGCGGTAGGCCAGGCGGCCGTCGCTGCCCAATACTTCCACCCAGTACAGGCCGGCGCTGAGGCCCGACAGTTTCAACTGAGTGATGGGCTGGGCCGTATTCTGACGAAGTACGGTGGCACCCACGCTGTTCAGTACCCGAATCTGCATCAGACCTTTCACTTCAGGCAGGCGCAGGTTTACAAACCCGTTTGCGGGATTGGGATAAAGCGATGCCTCAGAAAGCAATACCGGACGGGAAGCCGTGCCGGTGGCTACCCGAAGGGTATAGCAGGCGGTTGCGCTGAAGGTAGATTTGCTGGAAGGGTAAACCAGTGCATAATAAACCGTGTTGGAGGTTCCGGTGAAATTGATGGTTTCGGACTGGGTTCCGGAGCGGGCCGAAGTGGCGATGGAATTTCCAATGCTGTTCACCAGCCGGAGGTGGTAATTCAGCGGCAGGTTGGTCAAGGTCATGGTCAACGTGCCGCCGGTGGTCACCGTGAACCTGTAATAATCAATATCGTTCGACGTTTCAATCCGCCCGTTGATGTTGGTGTTGAAGGGAATGGCCATAGGGCCGGGGAAATAACTGGTTCCCTGGTAGTCGTTGTTCCAGGGGGTGTCGTAAGCACTGGCGCAGGTGGTTTGTGCCTGCAGTCCGCCGACAAGGGCAAGTGAAAACAGGAGGAGTAAAGTCTTTCTCATAGCAAGTTTTTAAAGGTAAAAAATCCAATATGTAAAATCGGAAAACGCGAAATTTGCAGCCCTGGAGCTGAGGGAATTCAATTAAACTTCGACTGAACTTGTTTCAGTTTTTCGCTATATAAAGGTAGATCCTGTTAAACAAGAATCCAAAAAAAATTCCCTTTTGAGAATCAATCACTTGTGGTTTTTGTCTGAATCAGGATTCACAGGATTTTAGGATTTCCCTGATTTTATCCTGGAGAATTTCCTATGAACAGAGAGACAGTCCTGGGCTTTTTTAAAGCAAATCGATTGAATGAGGAGCTTGGTTGATATCCTCCTTTAAGTGATCGTAACACTTATAATTTGAGGAATTCCACCCGCCGGTTTTTCGCTTTACCAACCGGGGTAGTGTTAACATCGACCGGCTGAGCCTCTCCCCTACCCTCGGTTTCCATTCGGCCCGCATCGATGCGGAAATCGGCCGACAACATGTTCTTCACCGCATCGGCCCTGCGTTTTGAAAGCTGCATGTTCTGTTGCTCATCACCATCGGAATCGGTATGACCGATGATTTTGACGCGAATACTTGCATTTTCGGAAAGCACGTTCGCCATTTCGCGGAGTACACCATAACTCTCGGGACGAATCCGGTCGCTGTTCACGTCGAACAGGATTCCGTTGGTAACAAATTTTCCTTCGGTAAGCAGTTTGCTCCTTGTATCAGGGGCGCCCACCGCCAGTCGGATGTTGCCGATGTAAAAGGCGTCGGTTTCATTGGAAGCTCCGTCGTTGCGGAAGTAAACGCTGTTCAATACGATGCCTTCGGGAACAGCCCGGGGCAGGTCCCAGGCCTTCCACTCGTCGAGATAAACCCGGATGCGGCTTTTCTGCCGCCAGACAGAAACATGCACCTTGGTTTTCGCCGGCTCTGATAGTTTTTCCTGCCCGATTTCATTACGAAGGACCTCCTGATTGTTCTTGGTGGAAAAAAATACGCTTGTCCCCATTTCACCTCCGGCATTTTGGGGATGCAGGCTCAGTTCAACCCCGCCTCCCTCATCCAGCTTGCCCGTACCCAACAGATCGAACCGGTTGAAGGATGCACCGATATTTTTGGAGCTGCTGAAACCCGTAACAAAGGCTCCGCTGTAATAACTAAACTCCGGCGAGCAGAGCAGGTCGTATTCCAGCGTGAAATTTTCGGGCAATGCAGTGATCCATTCCGGATAGAAGACCACCTGTTTCTGCGTGAGCAAAAACTTTCCGGCGGTTTGGTTGGTAGTGACCAGGGTGCCGGTACCGTTAGTATTCCACCGTGCCGGAAAATCACCCGGGTTGTCCTGGCTGAAATCCTCGGCCGCCACCAGCTTTTCGCCGGGCACAAAATCGAATTTGCCGTAATGCTGAAAGACATTGCTGTTTTCCTGTGGAATGGGTACGCTGTCCGCCGGTTTGGTTGATGCCAGAGGCCCCTGCTGTTTCTGACTACTTTCTTTATCACTGCCCCTGCCTGAAGGGCGCGTTGCCGCATCGATCAGTGAATCCAGGGCGGCATCCACCTGCCGGTCGACCTTGTCCTGCACTTTCTGTTTGAATCGGTCGAGCAGGTCCTGGCCGGATACCGGTGAAAGGGTTACAATGAGAAGGAAACCTACAACAACTTTTTTCATAAACCCGTTATTTTGGTAAAAAAGAATACTGCCCATCTTCGCAAAGCAGAATCAAGATAATGAAAATTGATAAAAGTCCGCCCGCCTCAAAAAAAACGAATTCAAATCCATTGGAAATTCCCTAATTTCAAAATCGACCAATTACTCCAACATGAGAAAAACCCTTTCGCTGGGCCTGTTCCTGTCAATCATTCAAATCGCAGCAGCCCAATGGACCACCAACACATTCGAAAACCTGGAGGTATCGCCCCTGGACGCTTCCGACATACAGACCGCCACCACTTCCGACGGCAGGACCTGGATTGCCTGGTACAGCAACAACGGGGGCAATTACGATATGCGGGCGCAACTGCTGGATGCGGGTGGCAACAGGCTGCTTGGCCCCAACGGCGTACTGGTTTCCAACCAACCTTCCGGTTCGGCCACTTTCGTGTTCAATGTATGTACCGACCGTAACGACGCGCTGATCATCGGTTATCAGTATGAAGTAGGAGGAAACCTCAATGCGGTGGTGAGCAAAGTGAATACCGACGGCAGCCTCCCCTGGGGCGATGGAGTGGTGCTGGGAGAAGGACTGGCCCCCTATCCGGCAACCAATTCCAACAATGAAACCGTTGTGGCCTGGAACAATAACAGCCCTTCAACGATTTATCTGCAGAAGATAAGTGCGGCAGGCGCCCTGGCCTGGGCTGCAGCGGTTCCGGTAAGGGTAGGCACGGCCAATACCACACGCGGACAGGTGGTGACGCATGACAACGGATTTTTCACCCTGGTGTTCCAAAGAAAAAGTTTCGGCATTTCCACCACCCTTTATGCGCAACGCTTCGATGGAGCCGGCAATCCGCAATGGAGCGGTCCTGTGCAACTTTGCAACCAAACCACTTCGGGCGCCCGCTATTATTCAGTGAAGGGCTCCGGCGAAATCACCTATTGCGGCTATTATGCCAGCGGCGGATCGCGCTTCTTTTCCTACCTCCAAAAAATAAATCCCGACGGCAGCCTCCCCTGGGGCATCAACGGAAGCCCCTTCACCACCTACAGTTCCGGAGCCGATCCCATGCCCATGACCACCGGCATCGCGCTGGGTCCGAGCCTGCCCCATGTGTGGGCCGTAGCCTCGTTCAGCGACCCTGCACAAAATCAGTATGGGGTTTATGTGCAGAAATTCGATACCGCCACCGGTTCCGTACTGCTGGCCCCTACCGGCAAAGAGGTTTATCCGGTCAGCGCTTCGCGCGACACTTACGAGGGCGGGCTTTCGCTGGCCGACAACGACCCCATGTTCATGAGCTACGATGTAAACTATAAGATCTATGCCACGCGGCTGAACGGAAACGGCGATTTTATCTGGCCGGGCAACCGGGTTGAATTGAGTTCCACCACCTATACCCTGGCCAATCCCAAGGGACGTTATTCATTCACCGATGTGAAGAACAACCTGGCCGTGGCCGTTTGGCAGGAGAACCGCACGGGCACCGAAAAGGCTTATGCGCAAAACATTTATGCCTCGGGTGTGTTGCCGGTGAATGTCCTCCGGTTCACCGGATTCCGCAACGGCCATCGCAACGAACTGGAATGGACCACCTCCTGCGAGGCCGGCTGCGCGGGCTTTGAAGTACAACGCAGTACCGATGGATACCGGTTCCAGACCCTGCAACGGGTGAACAGCCTGGCACCCAACGGAATCAGCAGCGCCCCCATCTCCTATTCGTTCACGGATGAGCAACCCGGACCGACGAGGTGGTTCTACCGGCTCCGCCAACTTGACGGGTCGGGCGGTTCGCGTTACTCTGCGACCATACGAATAGAAGGTAAGGGCTTCGGAACAAACGGACTTGCCGTATTTCCGAACCCGGCTCAAAACGAAGTCCGGATAACGACCAAAGGTCAGCAAGGCATTGTACGTATCACCGACCTGAGCGGGAAAGTCCTGATACAGCAACCGGTAGCGGAAGGAAACCCGGCTCCCACTCTTGCAGTTGGTTCACTTGCAGCCGGTCAGTATATCATTGAATTCATTTCCGAGGAAAAAACGATGGGCCGAACACGATTCATAAAAAATTAGCGTGCGCCGATAAAATCAATTCTGTTTGGAGTCCTTTCAAGTCGAAACCACTGCAGCAAAGAGCAATCGGCTGTTTATGACTTATTTACCTTCCATCATTTACCACTTAAGATTTACAACCTAACACCTAACACTTAACACCTAACATTTAACATTTATCACCCAACATTTACCATTTAACATTTCATCCTGGAAGTTGCTTCTCCACTTTTTTCCAGTAAGCGAAAAAGGATGGGAAATAACCTTGCACGCCCGGAGCAATCCAGTCACGAGATTCAACGGTTCCCGTATAGCCGGTATTGAGAGGATGTTCCTTATGGAAGATTTCCTTCAGACCGAATGTTTCAACCAGGGATGCGAATGATTCCACGTACACCTGAACACCGGGAATATTTTCAGCCAGCTGCAATATGAAATCAATACATTTATCACTTACGGGATACTGCCTGAAAAATTCAGGCTCCAGCAGCAGGATGCGGTTGCCCGGCTCATCGCGATGCCAGAGCGGATCAAGGTTATAATAATTATAGATGAAGGTGGGTAGTTCCGGATCGAGGTTGGACACTGTTGGTTCGGGCAAGCTGGTTTCGGCGCGGAATGGCTTTACCTCCAGAAGCGCGTCCGGTATCTGCATTCCGGGAAATTCCCCATAATCGGCGTCCATGAATGTTCCCCGCTGGCCGGTATGCGTGTATTTGTTGACGTTATCCTGATCGGCATAGTACTTCTTGCTGCTGTTGGCCCCGGCCACCCACTGCCAGCTGCAGGCATTGCTGGCCCAGTCGCCGTCGAGCAGGTGATAATACATCCAGCGGGCAGGCTCCAGCCAGTGCGAGCGGGCCAGGTTGCATACCACGGAGGCGGTGTACATCCGGCAATGGTTGTGCATGTATCCGGTTTCGTAGAGTCCGCGTATGGCCGTATCAATGCCCTCTATGCCGGTAGCTGCCTTGCTTACCGCAACGGGCATTTCGTGGTTGGCTACGGGCAACTGCGCCTGTCGAATCTCGAGCTGCAGGTTGCGATGCTGTCCCACCCGCTGAAAATAATCGCGCCAGCATAATTCCTTGACAAAAGATTCGATCTGTTGGATGCGATAACCCCGCTTCAATACCGATTCCAGCACCTGCAGGGTACTGATGACACCGCGGGAAATGTAAGGTGAAAGGTACGTGACGGCCCCGTCTATATAATTACGGGTTTTACCATAGCGCACCGGATCTACGGCCTCCACGGCCCGGAGGATGTCGGAATAGGAAGTGGAGAAACCGGTAGTTTTCATCGCTTGCTGATCTTGTTGTGGGAAATCGCCTTCTGCCTTGAGCAGCGGAAACGGTTGATGGAAGGATTCCGCAACCGGGCATGTTTCTGACTAACGCCACTGTGTACCCGCTTGCGCCAGCGGTTGAAACTGCTGCGCTTGAGGTATTGGCGCATAAGGTCAACGACTTCGGACTCGGCATATCCGAACTGGAACTGAATGGCCTCGAAAGGCGTACGGTCTTCCCAGGCCATTTCAATGATGCGGTCCAGGTCCTGCGGATCGGGTGGTGTATTGGCGGACATTTGACAAAACCGGTCAGGGATTGATTGGGAAGGATACCTAAAGCTTCAGTCCCAGAATCCAACCGGATATGTCGTTCAAAACAACCGGCGCCATGGTTTGTTCGATTTTGGAATTTGCCTTTGCAATGGCCGTATCCGATTTTACTACGCGCCCCAAAAATTAATGATACTGGTCGGTGAATACACCGACCAGGGATGAAGAGCCAAACCCGGAGCATAAGAACCCGTTTAACGGCTACAGGGAAAACATACCCCTTACCATATGTTTCTGGGACACAAGTCGCCATATTTGTTGCCAATCAAAAAGCCCAATACAATTTCATGCGTTCCTTGCGTGAAAGTCCTGAGCGGCGAAATGGTGTAATCATATGAATATCCTATATTGAAAGCACTATTCACATTGATCCCTACCATACCCATGAAGCCGTCGTTGAATCGATAACCGCCCCCTATCCAAAGTAAATCGCGGTACTGTGCTTTTAACAAAGCGTCGATACCCAGCGGCAATCCATCTACCAATCGCACAACGGCATGGGGAAGCAATGTGAAATCGGGACCAGAATACAGCTTGTAACCTGCCGTAAAAAACAGATGGGGATGGTTTTTCACGGAGGTTTTTAACGTGTCGGCGGAAAATCTGAATCCCTGGTTGATTATTTGAAACACGGAGATTCCGGCAAAATAATCGGCATTATAGAGCCAAATGCCTGCATTGATATCCGGACGGAATGTATTGATCAGGTTGCTTGTGGCAACGGCCGGGTCTATCGGGTTGTCAAACAACAACTTGGTTGTGTTCAGCGTATTGTTGGTGAATCCAAAACTGATTCCTGCCGAAATATTGGTCCTGCTGTTCAGGTTCGTATGAAAAGCATAGGTTCCATAACAAGAGAACCTCGTCAAGGGACCTGTTCTGTCATTTATCATGGTAACGCCCCAGCCGTGGTGCGGCTCCGGTGCTGTATATTGTTGCCAATAGGCTTCACCCCTGGGATTCTTACCTGTTGGGGTAAAAGAGGTCGGATTTGTTTCACCGAACCAATCCCCTTTCTTGCCAATTCTGCCATGGATGGTTGCGTAGGTGGTAACAGGCGCATCCCTTATACCTACCCATTGATGACGGTGGCTAAGCTTGACATCGGAATAGTTTTCTATGCCTGCAATGGCGGGATTGATGATAAAATTGTTCAGCACATACTGGGTATAGTGCGGCCTTTGCTGTCCGTAAAGGGTTGCCATTCCAAAGCAGGAGACCCCCACAAGAAAGCACTTCATCATCCTGATATAAGCCTGTATGCCAAACATTATTTCCAATTGATTCGGACCGCTTCAACCCATACTATTTCCAACAGGTGCAACCTCCATGATCGCTTTCTGCTGTCCGGCAAACAATCAAACAACTAAGGGAAACCAGATGGGCGGAGAAACAATATTTTTCCCTGCTCAAGACTTTTTCCCGACTATCTGATAACGGTTAAGGAGCCTGTGGTGGGCTTCAGTCCGTTTCCAGGATCAACGATATAATAGTATACGCCTGCAGGGACAAGAATCCCATTGCGTCTTCCATCCCAGGGCATACCATATCCGGTGCTTCTGAAAATTGCCTTTCCATAACGGTCAAAGATCTGTACAGTTGCGCCAGGATATGAATCGAGGTTTCTGATGATCCAGGTATCATTGATGCCATCCCCGTTTGGACTGAATGCATTTGTTATTTCAGGCAATTTCAGCAGCCTGACAAAAACAGAATCAGAGGAACTGCATCCGCCAATGGCACTTACGGTCAACGTATACATGATTTCCTGCCTTGTCCTTGAAATCGGTTGCAGCACCGAGGGATCATTAAGTGCCGTTGCAGGAACCCATCTGTACCGATATCCACTGCTCCCACTTACAGAGGCATCTAAAGCAACCTCTCCTCCATTACGAATGAATTGATCAGGACCGGCATCAACAATTGGGAAAGCATGAATGGTTATTGTTTTCTCTACGGTATCGGAATTGCATCCTGCTGTTGTCGTGTAAAACATTTTAACCTGAAATACGCCCGCACGATTAAAAACATGATCCGGATTTTGCTGATTTGAACTTCCTCCATCGCCAAATCTCCAAGTCCAACCGGTAATGGAATTATTTAGAGGGTTGCTCAAATCGGTAAACTGTATTGACGTTCCAACACAAGCCTGATTTGAGTTAGCAGTGAAGTTTGCCGAAGGTTGAGGTCCTGATGTTCCATTACCGGTTACTGTCACGCTTGCCGTATTGCTGCATCCGTTTGCCGGATCGGTGACGGTAGCCGTATACGTACCCGACTGGTTGACCGTTGGATTAAAACCAGTGGCGCCGGATACAATGCCCGGACCCGTCCATGTGATTGTGGCTCCTGTGGTGGTGGAGCTGGCATTCAGCACAATGGAGGCATTGGTGCAGGTAAGGTTTGCCGCGGGTGCAATGCTGATATTCGGTAAGGTATTGGCTGCGCTGATTGTCACGCTTGCCGTATTGCTGCATCCGTTGGCCGGATCGGTGACAGTAGCCGTATACGTACCCGACTGGTTGACCGTTGGCGTAAATGTAGTATTGCCTGATACGATACCCGGACCCGTCCACGCAATCGTGGCTCCTGTGGTGGTGGAGCTGGCATTCAGCACAATGGAGGTATTGGTGCAGGTAAGGTTTGCAGCGGGTGCAATGCTGATGTTCGGTAAGGTATTGGCTGCGCTGATTGTCACGCTTGCCGTATTGCTGCATCCGT
>CAZZLI010000085.1:0-1090 GCA_964655055.1 uncultured Ferruginibacter sp. | reverse complement strand
TGGTGGTGGAGCTGGCATTCAGCACAATGGAGGTATTGGTGCAGGTAAGGTTTGCCGCGGGTGCGATGCTGATGTTAGGTAAAATGGAAGGATTCCCTATGATATCAATGGTATCACTCGACTCTGAATAGCAAGCCGAAGACCTGATATGCACAGTATATCTTCCGGGGCAGAGACCTGTGATTGTTGAGCTAGTCAGGCTGGTATTGGTGAAAGTTTGTCCATTACTCCAGGTGTAAGTATAGGGCGGATTAGCACAATTTATTACCTGTACAGTTGCCGACCCGTCACAAACACATCCGGAAGAGGGAACTATGTTCAGACTTCTTTGAATCGGGGCGGGAGAAAACCGTGCAATAAACATGTCGCCCAGCCCCCCGTTGAAAGTATTATCGAAATAAGCCCCGCCACCGGGATCTGCCAGAGGATAGGTCGAAGGAGCAAAGGGCCCGCCAAACAGATCTCCTGCCAAATAGAGATTGCCCAATTTGTCCAGGGCCAGCGGTGATTGGCTGTCGTTCGCACTTCCGCCTGCATATGTGGCCCAATCAGGTGTGCCATTTGGATTGAAACGCATTAAAAACTGATCCCTGGTTCCGGCCAAACTATTGTCGTTGAACGCGCAGGGCAGATTGATGATCTGCATGTTGGATGAGGTTGTTTCGAAAGAAACAAAAACCCTGTTGCATGTATCAATAGCAAGGTTGTCATATGAGGGGATATTGTTTTCCACTCCGTTTCCACCGATATAGGTTGCCCATAATCTGTTTCCGGTAGGGGAAAATTTCAGCAGAAATGCATCATCACTGCCACCCAATGAGTTCTGATTTGCGGCAAATACAGGAAAATCAGTACTTAAAGTCCTTCCCTGAACATACAGGTTTCCGGAAAAGTCGCATAGCACCGAATTCCCCTGATCGGTATTGGCTCCTCCATAATAGGTTCCCCAGTTTATGGTACCGCCCGGGCTGATGGATAATACAAACGCATCCTGAAAACCTCCCCTGTATGTAGATTGGAAAGCACCGGGAACGACCAGATTCGTACTTGCTGTAAATCCGGTAATATAGATATTGCCGGAAAAATCTGA
>CAZZLI010000084.1:0-12974 GCA_964655055.1 uncultured Ferruginibacter sp. | reverse complement strand
GTCTGCAAAGGATGGGCCGCCAAGGACGCGCCGGCATGGCGGGCTTGCTCGCACGTTCCCAGGCATCCCTGACGGTTCTGGCCGGGATGGTGCTCGGTGTCCTCGTGACCCTCACCTCCATCGGAGCCGGAGCCCTGGGAACCGTCCTCCTCGTGTACCTGTATCCCGTGCGACTCACCCCGAGCCGACTCGTCGGCACCGATCTGGCGCATGCCATCCCGCTCACCCTCATCGCCGGGCTCGGTAAGCTGAAAGCCGAATTCCACATTTCCGGGGAAATCTTTCATGTTTTTTGCCAGAAATTCAATGAGCTCGGGACTCAGGTCATTCGGAGAAAATTTGAGCAAGACCTGTTTGGTCAGGGTTTTCCTGGCGGTTTCGAGCAATTGCAACCGGGTGATGCCAAACCCGAGCTGGTCGTTGGCAAAGCGTTTCCGGAAAAATCCTTCAATCATAACCACGGTTCCTTTTTCGAAATAATGCTGATACCGGGCATAATCCTCACCGAAAATCATGAACTCGCTTTTGCCGCTGTAATCTTCAA
Organism: uncultured Ferruginibacter sp.; assembly: GCA_964655055.1. Lineage (GTDB taxonomy): Bacteria > Bacteroidota > Bacteroidia > Chitinophagales > Chitinophagaceae > Ferruginibacter. Next base: position 12,430 of record CAZZLI010000084.1, on the reverse strand, counting down.
TAACCAGGATGCCGAATTTTTTTCCTGTTTTTGAAATGCGGTGCTGGGGATCGGTCACGAGCCCGGCAAGCCGGAACTGCCGCTGCGGATTCTTTTGTTCGTTGACCGTTTGTTTGAATTCATTGAAAACACTCAGCGGGGAAAACTGGTAATGGTCGAGTTCAAAGCGGTAATTGTCGAGCGGGTGTCCGCTCATGTACATGCCGGTAACTTCCTTTTCATAATCGAGTTTTTCCACCAGAGGCCAGGGTGCGCAGGGCAGCAGTTTGGGCGGAACCACATCGGGCATCTGCATGTCTCCGAACAGGGTATTGGCGCTGCTGTTTTTTTGAGACTGGAAAAGCTGGCCGAAGCGCACAATTTTTTCCATGGCCGGAATGTCGCCGGGTGCCTGATGGAAATACTGGGCACGATGCATATCGGTGAAACAGTCAAACGCCCCTGAATAGACGAGGCTTTCCAGGGTCTTTTTGCCGACGGTACGCTGGTTGAGCCGCTTCACAATATCGAATACCGAACCGAAGGCGCCGTGTTTTTTTCTTTCCTCTATCAGTTCTTCGATGGCTTTTTCACCGACTCCTTTCAATCCGTTGAATCCGAAACGGATAGTGTCTTTTCCGGTAACCGCGAAGCCTTTCTGGCTTTCATTGATGTCGGGGCCCATCACCCGGATGCCCATGCGGCGGCATTCTTCCAGAAAAAAGGTGATGTTGTCGATAGTGCCGGCGTGATTGAGCACGGCGGCCATGTACTCTGCGGGATAATGCGCTTTCAGGTAGGCGGTCTGGTAGGCAACGAAGGCATAGCAGGTGGAATGCGACTTGTTGAAGGCATATTGTGCGAATTTCTCCCAGTCGGTCCAGATCTTTTCGAGTTTTTCGCGTGGGTGGCCTTTTGCCAAAGCCCCTTCCAGAAAGCGGCCTTTCATGTTGTCGAGCGTCTTTGCATCTTTTTTACCCATGGCCTTGCGCAGCACGTCGGCATCGCCCTTGCCGAATCCCGCCAGTTTCTGAGAAAGCAGCATCACCTGTTCCTGATACACCGTGATGCCGTATGTGTCCTTCAGGAATTCTTCCATATCCGGAAGGTCGAACTGCACCTGTTTTCTGCCATGTTTCCGGTCGATGAAATCGGGGATATAGGCGATGGGGCCCGGACGGTACAACGCGTTCATGGCGATGAGGTCGTCGAATTTGTCGGGCTTGAGTTCGCGCAGGTATTTCTGCATGCCGGCACTTTCAAACTGGAAGGTTGCGTTGGTGTCCCCGGCCTGATAAAGTTTGAAGGTCTTTTCATCATCAAGCGGAATATCATCAATGCTGATGGTCACGCCGTGATTGTCGCGGATCAGTCCCAGCGCCGTTTTCAGGATGCTGAGCGTCTTCAATCCGAGAAAATCCATTTTGATGACGCCGGCTTCTTCAATGGTATTGCCTTCGAATTGCGTAAGCCAGAGGTCCGAATCTTTGGAAACGGCAACGGGGAGCAGATCGGTGAGGTCGGTTGGGGCGATGATGATTCCTGCGGCGTGGATACCAGTGTTTCTAACTGATCCCTCAAGCACTTCCGCTTCACGGAGCACCCGCCCCTGCAGCGAATCTTCCTGATGGATGCTGCGGAGTTTCTTTACCTGTTCGAGGTCATCGGCGGTCAGCTGCTCTTTTTCAGTCAGCGATTCTTCGTTTTCCTTTGCTTCACGCTCGGTAAGCGGGGCCCGCAAGACCCGCTTGAGACTGATACCCGGTTTTTCGGGAACCATTTTGGAAAGCATGCGGCTTTCCGGCAGGGGCAGGTCCATCACACGGGCTACATCGGCAATGCTCGAACGCGCCGCCATGGTTCCGTAGGTGATGATCTGGGCCACCTGGTTTTTCCCGTACTGGCCTACAACATAATCAATCACTTTCTGCCGGCCTTCATCATCGAAATCGGTATCGATATCGGGCATTGACTTCCGCTCAGGATTGAGAAAACGTTCAAAGAGCAGGTTGTATTTGATAGGATCGATATTGGTAATGCCGATACAATAGGCGACAACACTGCCTGCCGCCGAACCCCGCCCGGGTCCTACGAAAACACCGATCTCACGGCCGGCCCTGATGAAATCGCTGACAATAAGGAAGTATCCCGCGAAACCCATCTTGCGGATAACCCCAAGTTCAAAGGCGATGCGCTCCGATGTTTCGGGCGTCAGGATTTCATAACGTCTTTTTGCACCCGACCAGGTGAGGTGTTCCAGATAATCGTCCTGGGAGGAGAAGTTTTCGGGCACTTTGAAATGGGGCAGAAGGATGTCTTTCTTAAGGTCGAGCAGTTCGACTTTATCGACAATGGCGCTGGTATTGTCGATGGCTTCGGGAAGATCCTGGAACACCTGCTCCATCTCTTTTGTGGACTTCAGGTAAAACTGGTCGTTGGGAAAGGCGAACCGCTTGTTGCGCACAAGGACATCATCATCCGAAAATTCGCGCAGGGCGGGGGTGGATTGTTTTTCACCCGTATTGATGCAGAGCAGGATGTCGTGCGCGTTGAAATCCTTCTGGTCCACATAATGACTGTCGTTGCTCGCAATCACCTTTACCTTGTATTTTCTGGCAAAGCGGAGCAGGACCTCGTTGACCTTGTCCTGTTCGGGAAGGCCATGCCGCTGCAGTTCCACATAGTAATCATCCTGAAAAATATTCAGCCACCAGCGGAATTCGTTTTCGCCTTCTTCTTCCCCTTTTTGCAGGATAGCCTGGGGAACCAGGGCGCCGAGGCAACATGTGGTGGCGATAAGTCCTTCGTGGTATCGGTGGATCAACTCTTTGTCGATTCGCGGGTATTTGCTGTAGAGTCCTTCAATGTAACCGAGCGAAGTGAGCTTGACCAGATTGCGGTACCCTGTGGCATTCTTGGCCAGCAGGATCTGATGGTGGCGCGGATCTTTTTCATCTTTGCTGAAGGTTTTCCTGTGGCGGTCGGTGGTGATATAGAATTCGCAGCCTACAACCGGCTTGACTTTCAGACTGCCGTCGGGGTTTTTGTTGAAGGGCTTGTAAGCTTCCTTCACAAATTCAAACACTCCGAACATATTGCCGTGGTCGCTGATAGCAAGACCGGGCATGCCGTCAGCTACTGCCTTTTGATAGAGGTTTTTGATGGATGCTGCTCCGTCCAAAAGGGAAAACTGAGTATGGACATGCAGGTGGGAGTACTTCATAACAGGGGAGGGTTCTTCCTGCCGTAATGTTTTTTCTACGGAGGGATAACAAATATCGTTACAATATGCGATGGTCGGAATTCGTTTATGCACATGATAGGGTACCGGTGATTTTCAGACCTTTATGTTGGATAAATGTTGATAATTTCAGCCGTGACCCGTAGTTTTGCGGCACTTCTGTTTATCCGGAATTATAGGAAGTTCCCAGAGTGCATTGTCGGGGCCTTCAAATATGCTTTATGCGATTTTGTAAAACATCTTGTTTGATTCTGTTCCTGGTCGCTCTGACCTCGTATCATTCCTTTGCCCAGACATCGGTTCGACCGCTCCGGGTTATCACTTCAGGTTCGGGATCCGGGTTAAAGTTCATCGAAGACATTGAGATGACTCCGGGTTTTTCATCTTTGGCCGTTGCCGGAGATAAGCCATACCCAATGGAACCCGCAACCATTGAAAAGCCCGTTCGGTCGCTTTCGGTTTCAGATAAGGCAGGTTCAACGATTGAGCAGATGGGTTCCCTTCAGTTCAAGTATGCCATTTTGATGGATCGCCCGGTTGAAGAGTTGTCCAACCAAGCCTTGTACAAGACGATTGATGAATGGTACGGAGTCCGGTATCTGTATGGAGGCACCGGAAAAGGCGGCATTGATTGCAGCGCTTTCTGCGGAAAAGTTTATGCGGGGGCATTCGGAATCACCTTGCCCCGTACCGCGCGGGATCAATATCAGGCAGTTGATAAAGTGTCCCGAAACGATCTCAGGGAAGGCGATTTGGTTTTTTTCAATACGCGTGGTGGTGTAAGCCATGTGGGTGTTTATCTTGGCAACGATTGCTTTGTCCATAGCAGTACACATCAGGGTGTGACAATTAGCCGACTGAGCGACAGCTATTATAAGCCCCGGTATCTGGGCGCCGGTCGAATCAACAGGCTTTGATCTTCTCCGGATTCAGCGAAAAGCAATTGGATATAACAGGTACTACCCTCACTTATTCAGCAAATAATCGTAATTTATATTGGCTTTCAATTAGCTAGGTTTATTTGCTTTAAAAAAAACACCTCAAAAAATCATCCCAAAAGCTGATAATATATTTTTTTTAATGGCTTTCCAGCGTTATATTTGTAATCTCCATTTCCACTGAATTTCCTCCTCTTGTTTAGCTTCAATATCGCTTTGTAAAACAATTTCCAATTGTCCTGCGCAAAGCCCGTTTGTGTACCCCAAACATTGAAGTTAATGCTGTCAATCAAGAAATTCCTCTTTCTTCTTATCTTATCCAACCTGGTTCTGTTGAGTTCGGTTGCTCAAACAGTCTATACCTGGATTGGCGGAGCCTTAGGCGATTATCAGGTTGCTGCAAACTGGTCTCCCGCCAGGACGGTTCCTGCTGTCAACGACATCCTTTCATTTGATGCCACGGCGCCTCTGGATATTGCCAATGTTCCTACACAAACCATTGGGGCGTTGCGCTGCCAGTCGGGGACTTCCGCTGTTGTTTTCCGGTCAAATTTCTCCAGTACATTGACGCTTTCATCAGCCACGCCATTGGTTTTTAATACCTCAGGTGTTTTTCATGCAGGCGAGTTTTTCACGCTGGCCTTGTCCAATGCAGCCAATTTCTCCTTACCTACCGGCACGCTTGGAATTGCTCCCGGTACCGGAGGAAGGCTCTCTATCAGCGGCACACTGGTTTTGTCGGGTGGAATACTCAGTGTTGATGTATCCGGAACCGGAGGCACTGTGGTGAATTCCGGCGCAACGGTACGATATATCAGCGGTTCTTTCTCCTGCTCCACGCCTTCGGCGCTTTCCTGGAATGCCGGATCAAACTATATTCATGAAGTAGACGGCTCTGTACCAAATGCCATACCTGCCGCATTGTGGGCCACAGGGGCAAACTGCACTATTAGCGGAATGGGTAGCGGTACCAATGCTCCTGGCGGATTTGCATCGAATATTAATTTTGGAAACCTGATCTGGAACTGCCCTGCCCAGTCGGGAACTGTCAACCTGAATCTTCCGTCTGGGGGCATATACATTTATGGTCAATTAAGTATCAACAGCACCAATGGTCAATCCCTGATCCTGGGCGATGCTTCCGGTGCTTTTATTTCGGCTTCCAGCTTCAATCAGACTTCCGGAAACCTTGTCCTGCAGCGATCAAGTGGGAATACGCTGCTCCTTGTAACCGGTAGTTTTTCACATACCGGCGGGCTAATCGACGGGGTAACAGGGTCGGGTACCGGAAGCGGAACCCTCAATTTTGGCGGTTCAGTAAACTTTGGCGCTTCGGCCACATGGCAACTTTCGAGTGTTAGCAATAGTGCCCAGTTCAATGTTCAGTTTACCGGAAGTTCTTCACAAACGGCAACCCTTTCGGGTACCTGGTCCAATCCCGTTGCCGGTCGTTCCAACGTAACCATCGCCAATACCAGCCTCTCCGGGCTTTCACTGACCGGTACGCTTCGTGTAATGAATAGCGGTTGCCCATTACCAGCCACTTGCACAATCACCGGACTGCTCTCAGGTTCCGGATCATTGAGCTACAGCGGCTTCGGCCCCGGACTTCATTCTCTGATTTACAGTGGCACCACAGCTGCGCAAACCGCTTCAGCTATTGAATTTCCCTCCGGCGGAGGACCTGCAAATCTGGTCATCAACAACTCGCTTGGAGTAAGTTTCCCCGCATCTTTCAACAGAACAGTTTCAGGAACACTCAGCATGCAATCCGGTAACCTGTCTATCGGAGCGGGAAATACACTCACACTCTCCAATTCTGACTTACTCGCCCAACTTTCATACACATCCGGATTTATCAACAGCGGAACACTGAGCAGGGCTTTTCCGACAACTGGCCTTCCTGTAAATGCAACGACATCCGCTTCCAGGTTCCCCTTTGGAACCGGCGGTAACGACCGCTCGGTGAATGTCTATTTCTCAGGAACCACCCTTACCGGGGGTAGTTCAGGCAATATCGCCATATCTCATGCAGCAGCCATCGGCGCCACATCAATTTCCGTAACTGACGGTATTCTGCTGGATAAGCGTTCCAACAGTTCCTGGTCTATCAATACGGGAACATTCAACCTCGGCAGCGGTGGTCAAACCATTACGCTGACTGCACAGGGAAATAATTTGGGCTCCATTGATGATATATCCACACTCCGCCTCACCAATGCCGTGTCGGCTTTCGGTACCCATATCCCGGCCACAGGGGCTTTGAACACCCCACTTCTTGGCAAATCGGGGCTGACCCTGGCCGACATCAATGGACAAACACTTTATTGTGGAAGCAACACAATAAACGCACTGACGGTAATCACCTTCACCTGGATAGGTGCTATCAGTAATTCCTGGACCAACCCCGCAAACTGGACCGGAGCTGTCGGGTTTCCGAATTCCCTTTCAGAAATTGCCATTATCAATACGGCTGCCTCGTTTCAACCGACGGTGCCATCCGGAACTAACATCGAACTGTACCAGTTGACTGTGGGCAGTGGGTCGATCCTTACCCTCAGCGGATCAGCAACAATCAATGTGTCTGATACGGTGCGGTTCAGCGGAACCTCCTCTTTTTCTTCAAACAGTACGTTTATTTACTCCGGCAGTAACGCATCGCAGCCCGTTGCCGCAATCACTTACGGTAATCTTGAATTACGCGGTTCCGCACCCAAGATATTCCCGGCAACTGTAACGGTAACCGGCCGTTATAGGGTAAGCGGCGCTGCTCCCAATGTTACTACGAACAATAACACCTTTATTTATGCAGGAAGTTCCGATCAGGAAATTTCGAATGGCAGTTATCATAATCTGACTATCACGGGAAACCGAGGTGGGGGGCAAATTCGGCTGGGGCTGATCAGTACCTCAAATACTATAGATATTGCGAATGTCTTTAACGTAAGCGGCCTTTCAAACTATTCGGTAAGAGCTGATAATAACACCATCAATTTTAGTGCTTCCGGAACGCAGACCATACCCGGATTCCGTTATAATATAATCACAAATTTCAGTGCGCCGGCCAATGCAAGGCGGGTTCTGGATCCGCTGGGTTCCGCAAATCAGGCCAATGTGATTGAATGCCTGTCCCTCGATTTCAATGGACGGAGTTTCAATACCTCAATGACCGACGTGGACCTCACAGGGTCTAAAATTCGGTATGTATGTTCCGGACTGGGTAATGCTACTTTTTATGCAGCATGGTACAATGACCTGGAAATTGCCGGGAATCTCAATGGATTCACCCTGGACTTTCAAAATAATATTGATGTTGTCTTTCTGGGAAACTTCCTGGTTACTGCAACCAATTACAAACAGGGGACCAACAATTTTCGTTTTTGGTTCGGTGGCACAAAGGACATTACCATAGGGGCATACAAGACAAATGTGGCTACAAATACTCCTGCGTTCCGTTACAGTGATGTCAATATAAAAATTGACAATCGGATTGTCACGCTGGGTGGCGGAGGTACGGATACCATAGGAATCCGGGGTTACCTGAGCCTCTACAATACCGGGTATACCCCTCCTGCAGGGAAAGGTTTTATCGTTGCAGGGAGTACCGTCAACTTTATTTCAGGGTCATCCAATATACCCTATCTCCTGCCTGCTTCAGGTACCGCCAGTTATAACAATATCGTGCTTTCGAGCGGAACCCGCACGCTTGCTGCAAATATGACATTGAGCGGTAACCTGACCATCCTGGGTCGGGATGGCGCCCCGGCAACATTCTACGTGGGCAACGGCAGTGCGAACCGGACACTCACTATCGGCGGAAACCTTTCTCTTAATGGAAGCAGTGCTTCATCAACACTGAACAGCCAGCTGGATCTCAATGTCGGCTCGGGTTCCGCAACCATAAATCTTGCCGGTAATCTTTCGCTTAACGGATTCAGCCAGATCACATCCGGCATTGCAGCCAGCAACGGGCTTCTGGTATTCAACGGAACCAATCAGCAATATTCAAATACCTCGGCATTCAAAAACGGGAATATCAATTTTACCATTGGCAACGGAATAAACCCTACCCGGCTTACCCTTAACAACAATATTGAATTGGCCCGGTCTTCTAATGCCGCCTACCAGGGAATTCTTACAGTTTCAACTAACGCAACCTTGGATTGCGGTCCGTCAAATATCAATATCGGTTCAGGTACATCGGGTAATGCGGTGGTGAATCTGAACAATGGTTCCTGGCTGATTACCGCGAATACCGGAGGTATCGAAGGAGCCGCTACAAGTAATAATACCGGCACCATACTGAATACGTCAACGATTACAAAGAATTACAATGCCGGGGCCAGCTACCAGTTCAACGGAGCCACCACCACGCCTTTCCCGTCCAGCATCTCCACCATGCAGCATCTCAGTCTGGGTACACCGATCACATTGAATCGCGCCATAACGGCAACGGGTACCCTGAATCTGGGCAACAGTATTCTCACCCAGAATGGTAATAACCTGCAATTCTCCGGACTCGCCGATACCACCGGCAGTATAGCCGCCGATGCCGCATCGGGCATAACCATTTCCGGCACCTCCGGAACGGTAGGCCGTTTGCGTTTTGCACCGGGTTTCCGCATCACCGGTCTGCTGAATATCGATCGTCCGGTTACGGTTCAGCTTTCAAGCGACCTCGTGATTGACCGTGCCACACTTCCGGGGAATTTCATTTCCGGTAATGCCGCCTCTGTTCTGGATATCAATGGCAATTCACTTACCATCAATGGTGCGATCTCCGGGCCGGGCGCCCTGAGCGGATCGGCCACGTCCAATCTTAGCCTTGGCGGTTTGGGAGCCGTGGGCAATCTTCGTTTCACTTCAGGCAAAGGCGTACTTCGGAACCTTACGCTGAACAACAGCGCCCAGGTCAATATGGTCACTCCGCTCGACATCGCAGCCGGTGTTTCTCCTGGAAATGAGGGCAGCCTTACCGTAACCGGAACAGCAAAACTCACAACCGGGGGTATGCTGACCATCAAATCTGATTCCATCGGTACCGCGCGGATTGCACAAGGCGACGCATTCGGCGGATACATCATCGGCGATGTTACCGTAGAACGCTACATCCCCCGCAGTTCGCGAAGAGGCTGGCGCTTGCTGGGCGTGCCTACCTACGGACAAACAATACGCCAGGCCTGGATGGAAAATCAACCGGCCGGTGTAAACGGAGCACCGGGCTTCGGCACCATCATCACGTCCAACAATGCCAACTGGTCTTCGCTTGGATTTGATTACTATACTCCGGGTAATTCCATGCTTACCTATAATCAGGCTACGAATACCTGGGTAGGTATCAATAATACAGGCTTACCGCTTTCATCCGCGGGAGCCAACAGGGCCTATATGCTCTTCATTCGCGGTGATCGAGCTTCCACCACAGTGGGCGGAACCCCGGCCAGCGCCACCACACTGCGTACAAAAGGAACCGTCTTCCAGGGCAACCAGGCGCCGGTTACCATAACCACACCGGGAACCTTCGCCATGATCGGCAACAACTATCCCTGTGCCATCGATTTCACCGCCATCATTGATGCCAATATCAACCAGGAATTCCGGGTATGGGATCCCAAAATCATGGGCGCAAACGGATTGGGCGGTTACCAGACTTTTTCCGCAACAACAGGCTGGAAGCCCATACCAGGAGGAGGTAGCTATCCTGCAGGGATTTCCAATACCTTTATACAGTCAGGTCAGGCTTTTGCGGTTTATTCAACCAGCGGAAACGGCAATGTCACCCTCCGTGAAAATGCAAAAGTGAACGGAAGCCAGCAGGTATTCCGGCCATACGGAACAACGCCTGCGAGCATGCGGGCGAGCCTGTATGCGATGGTCTCGGGAACTCCGGTGATTGCCGACGGCAATATTGTTGTACTGGATGATGAATTCGCCGATGAGATTGATAATAAGGATGCCGTAAAGCTAATCAACAGCGGTGAGAACTTCGGTATTATCCGGCAGCAGAAAATCCTGACCATCGATGCCCGCAAACCTTTCCAACAAGCTGATACCGTTTTCTACGATATCCGCCGGTTGCGCCAGCAGTCTTACCGCTTTGTATTCACACCCGAACAACTCAGCGGTGTAACAGAAGCCTATCTGGAAGACAGCTATCTCAACCAGGCAACTCCGGTTTCCCTGTATGGTGAAACTTCTGTGGACTTTTCAATCAACGCCGACTCCGCTTCTTTCAACAGCCGGCGCTTCCGCCTGGTGTTCCGCAATGCCGCTGTATTGCCCGTCCGGTTCACCGGAATCACTCTTGGCGGAAATTCAGGCAACCGGGTACTGGGCTGGCAGGTTGCCGGTGAAAGCGGTATCCGGCACTATGTGGTGGAGCGCTCAACCAACGGCCGCGACTTTTCTGTTTTGGCTTCAACCCCTGCCACGGGAAGAAATAACTATACATGGACAGATGTGCTGCCAATCCCGGGCGACGTGTTTTACCGCGTTAAAGCCATCGGTTTCTCCGGCGATATCAGTTACAGCAGGATTGTCAAAGGTTCTTCCAATCCCTTAACCGCTCAGTCTGCCATCACACCGAATCCTTCTTCCGGTGAGCATGTCGGGGTGCAACTTCAGGGTATCAAACCGGGTGTTTACCAGTCACAGATCTTGAATGCTCAGGGCCAGACGGTACACCGTCAGATGTTGGTGTATGGAGGCGGTAACTCTATGCAGTCCATTGAACTTACGGTCACACTTGCATCAGGCAATTATGTGCTTGAATTGCTCGATTCCGGAAAGCAGGTACTTCTCTTACCTTTTGTTGTCGCCCGTTGATTGCAGATTTTCGCGTTTCTGCCTTTGCACTTCCCGTAGTTTCGTATTGAATATTATTCAATGAAACGGGTTTTCCCCGGCAAACGCAATTTGAAATTCTGCCCATGAACGGATAAATTTGCACTCTTTATTTATCATACATCAAACTTTTTATGCGTCAGATAGCATTCAGGGAAGCGCTCCGGGAAGCCATGCAGGAAGAAATGAGAAGAGACGAGCGGGTTTTTCTGATGGGGGAGGAAGTGGCGGAATATAATGGGGCCTACAAGGTGAGCCAGGGAATGCTCGATGAGTTTGGCCCCAAGCGGGTCATCGATACACCCATCGCTGAACTCGGATTTGCCGCAATCGCCGTAGGTGCTGCCCAGAACGGGCTGCGTCCGGTGGTGGAATTCATGACATGGAACTTTGCTGTGCTGGCGCTCGACCAGATTCTCAATACCGCTTCTAAAATGCTGGCCATGAGTGGCGGGCAGGTTGGATGTCCCATCGTGTTCCGCGGCCCGAACGGTAGCGCCGGACAACTCGGTGCCCAACACTCTACCGCCTTCGAATCGCTCTACGCGAATATTCCCGGGTTAAAAGTGGTATCGGTCAGCAACCCCTACGATGCCAAAGGGCTTCTCAAAAGCGCCATCCGCGATGAGGATCCTGTCGTGTTCATGGAAAGCGAACTCATGTACGGCGACAAGGGCGAGGTTCCTGAAGGGGAATACCTGCTGCCCATCGGCAAATCGTTCGTGAAAAGGACGGGAAGCGACGTTACCATCGTATCCTTCAACAAGATGATGAAAGTGGCCTTGAACACCGCAGAAGAACTCTCTAAGGAAGGTATTGAGGCGGAAGTGATTGATATCGCCACCATCCGCCCCCTCGACTGGCAGACCATACTCAGTAGTGTGCAAAAAACAAACCGGCTGGTCATTATCGAAGAGCAGTGGCCTTTCGCCTCCGTATCCTCCGAAATCGCTTACCGCATTCAGAAAGAAGGTTTCGATTATCTCGACGCTCCCATCCGCCGCATCACTTCCGCCGATGCGCCCATGCATTATGCGCCCAACCTGGTGGCGGCTTACCTGCCCGATGTTACGCGCACGGTAAAGCTGGTCAAGGAAGTGATGTATCTGAAAAAGTGATCTTATACGAAAGTGAAATTAGTTTTTAGTCCAAAAATTTCCCCGTATAATGCCGATCTGATAGCTGTTTGGGCAAATGAAATTGGTCCATTCGAGATATCGCATCTCTCTGACTTCAGCGAGTTAGCATCTATTTTCTATTCTTTAAAACTCTTGGCAATCGGTATAAAGGCTTGAAAGATTTGAGAGGTTTGCTCCGTTGAGGCTTTCCCTTGCTCGGCTAAAACGCAACGCACTACTGACCTTCAAGCGGCCACCGGTTGTAAAGATCCACCAGTACCGATGGGAGCGCCTTGGCCGGTTCGGTGACG
>CAZZLI010000083.1:0-13135 GCA_964655055.1 uncultured Ferruginibacter sp. | reverse complement strand
GTAAAATAAACTAGACAATTAAATGCTACATAAGTCACATCCCCGGGCAGAAGGACCATTATTACCGATATCACCCCCTCGGGGTTTGGTACAATCCTTTTCTTACTCGCTGTAATCATTTCAACCCTTCGGGTCTTGAAGTTCTGAAAGGATCAACTGTCGCAATGCACTGGATAATGAGAAATCCCTTTCCGGCAACGTCTGCGGAACAGGACGTTGCTTCATTACGGAGCCGAGACGCAACGTCCCCACCAAAATCAGAATAAAAAGTTTATTAGAGGCAGGGAGACCTTGATGAAAAGAGATTGATTATTATTCTAACCAACATGGGTTATTACCGATTCAACTTCTGAGCTGCTAAACCCGATACAATCGGGCAGAATAAATAGACACAAGTGATCGCTTAGGCGAACACTTGCGCCAGATGGGCATTGAACATTGAACATTGAACTTTAAACATTGAACCGTGAACATTGAACATTGAACAACCTTATCTCACTGTATTGCCGGCAATAAGAAACAATCAGCATCAACCCATCCCTAAATCCGCCTGCTGTTGCGGAGAAAGAACAAAGGTTTCAAAAAAAGTACTGATTTCAGAAAACTCAATCCGGTCGCGGTTTGTTTTCAGGTATCTGCCCGGTTCGCTGCGCAGCTTTTCATAATCGAGCAGTTTCAGCAAAGCGATTTTTCCTCCCGAACCTTCCGCATGCATATAGCCCACCTTCATTCGCACCGAAGCGATGCATGTATGAGGCAACCCGTTCAGTTTCCCTTTCACCAGGGTGAACTTCGGCATCAGGCAAAGGCGGCCCCATTTGAAAATATCACGGGCAATGAAATCACCCAATGAGTATACAATGAAATGCTTTCGGCCCGTTTCCGGCGAAGCATAAAGCTCCATAGGCTGCGGATGATGCGGATGGCCGGCAATCACGATATCAACACCGGCCTTGTCGCACAGTGAACGGATGTTGCTCACCGAATGACCCGAAGGATAGGCCTGATAGGCGCAGCCCATATGCAGCAGGGCTACAACCATATCAGCTCCGGCATCCCTTGCAGCCCTGGTCTGGTCAATCAACAGTTGCATATCGGCACCCGCATGATTAAGCGGCAGCCGGTTGCAGCGCCACTCCTCTCCTTCCGGCAGCGTTTCCTTGTTGAAGGAGAAGGTAGCCGCTATAAATGCGAGTCGGATGCCGTTCCGTTCGAGAATCATCGGCTTCATCTGTTCATCAGGATTCAGAACAGCCCCGCAGGGTGTGATACCTAATTCCTTCAACTGCCGGAGGGTATTTGACAATCCTTCAACTCCCCTGTCGAGCGAATGATTGTTGGCCACACCCAGCAGGTCGAAACCCCGGTACTTTCCGTTGCCGTTGAAGATTTGAAAGGCTTCCGCATCCACGTTGAAAAACATGTCGTGCAGCATGACTTCCGGAGCTGCGGAAAAAGGTTTGCTGAAATCAGCCGGACTTTCCAGATTGGCGACCACCCAATCGGCATCAAAGAAAAAATCACCCGTCTCATCCCAGAGGTGTTCACAGGAATTCTTTCGGATGCAGGTATAGGGTATCAGATCGCCGCCCATACTTAGGGTTGCAGAGGTTTCGGGAACAAATTCCGCCGACACATCAAAAACAAAACGCTGACGTGCAAAATGTTCCTTCAGGTTTGACCCCGGTTCAGGCTGAACCATCGCCCGGTAATAATACTTCTGACCCATATAGGTTTTCTCGGCAAAACGCATCGTCAGGGGATCTTCATGATGTGCGGAAACCACGGCATCCGGCATTGGTCTGCCCAGCCACTCCCGCAGCCTGTAGCATAAACGGATGATACCGATCAGCAGGCTTCCCCGAAAGCTGATGGCGGAAACAGGACGGTATTTTTTGTAATCGACTCCGGGCATGGCTGCAAAGGAAAGGCAATAGACCCAAAAGGGCGAAGCGCGAGTCTGATTCCCAAACAATGACTACTGCAGATAGGGTATATGATCAAAAATAGGTACATATTGAATATAAAAACACTACTTTTGAACTTTCCGTCCTTTCCGATAACCTTCCCAGTTTCCCTTAGATAAACCACCAAGCAAGGAGCACCAATACGTATCGACCACTTATCGTGGAGGTAACGCATTACCAAAACTACAGTTCATGCAAAAAAAATTATCCAGCCTGATAGGTGCGGTGTTGTTTCTGTTGGGTATTTCCGGTTTCAGCCAGCAAAATATTCAATGGCAGCGCAACCTAGGAGGCACAGCGCCGGACACTACCTATTCCATCAAATCCACCAGCGACGGCGGCTTTATTGTAGCCGCCACCACGGCTTCGACCAACGGGGAATCCGCTGACAACCATGGCGGCCTCGACTACCTGATCATCAAACTCGATGCTCGGGGGAATGTGCAGTGGCGCAAATGCCTGGGCGGCAGCGGCGATGATATAGCCAAAAGCATTGTGCAGACCGCCGACGGCGGGTATGTGGTTACAGGATTTTCGAATTCAAGTGACGGCGATGTGAGAGACCATGCCATTTCGTATTCATCAAACAGATATTGTTACACACCCTACTACGAAATAAGTAACCAATATCAGGGCTGGACAGTTAAACTGAATGGGCTGGGAAGCACTTTATGGTCTAAATCTCACGATGCTTACAATCAATTCTATTATTCCTTTTCACCTATCCGAAATAAGAATCATAAAATATATGCATTAACTAACACTTCCCTAATTATTTCATCCAATTATATCAATTCATACAACCCAGCTAGCGGCATAGCAAATTCAAATTCCAAGTTACTAGCGTACAGTAATGACGGCAGTTTAAAATGGGAAAAAATTATTGATCATCCCATTTCCGATAGTTTCACGATTACAGGTATTGCTGAAGTAAGTGATGGGTTCATATTTGCAGGTTTCGTTCCCAGTCGCGATTCTCTTAACGGACATGGCGGTATGGAGGCAGGTCTTGTTAGAACCGATAGTATTGGCAATGTCATATGGGCCAAACAAATCGGGGGTTCGGGTGATGACCGGGCTTATGATATCCAGAAAACCAGTGATGGGGGCTTTGTACTTTGTGGCAGCGCAGGATCGGGTGATGGTGATTGGTCAGGCTCAGCCTTTCAGGGCGGCAGTGATTTCTTCCTAATGAAAGTGGATGCAAGCGGCAACATAATCTGGAAGAGATGTTATGGTGGAACGCTGGGCGATATGGCTACTTCGCTACAGGTAGCGGTTGATGGCAGCATATTCGTAGCAGGACTGGCAGCATCGGTCAACGGAAATGTAACAGGGCATAGTACTGGTGGAGTATCCGGACAGACCGATGTCTGGCTGATCAAGACCAGCAGCACAGGCACCCTGCAATGGAACCGATGCTATGGCGGCAGCGGCAACGATGAAGCTGCCACGCTGGACAAAACAGCCGACGGCACCCTGGTGCTGGGGGGTACTTCCTTTTCAACGAACTCGGTATTCACACAAAAAGGAGGTGGCGATGCCTGGATCATCCGTCTGAAAGACTGCGCGACCGTGGCACTGCCCTCCGCTTCCGCAGTCACCCGCTGCGGCCCCGGAACGGCTACACTAAACGCAACCGTCACCAGCGGTAATGTGGTGGACTGGTATCGCGATGCCACTGGTGGAGACGCATTGGCATCAGGAAGTAACAGCTATGTGACGCCTTTTTTAAATTCATCAACTACTTTCTACGCACAGGCACGGAATACGGCCACAGGCTGTATTTCAAACACACGCAGGGCCGTTAGCGTAACCCTGTCCAACGGCAGCTTCAACCCGGTCCTTTTCTCCTTCGACACGGTTCGCATCTCGAGGTCCGACTATCTGCTTACAGCCGCTTCCGGCTATACCTCATATAGCTGGAATACGGGTGCTACAGGAGCAAGCGTCAACCCTAAAAATACAGGCTGGTATCGCTGCACGGTAAACGGCGCTACCTGTTCGGGAAGTGACAGTGTGTTCGTAAGCCTTATTCTTGCGAGCATACAGACTAATGACACCGCCATTTGCGGGGGAAACACTTTGCAGCTTAGAGTGGCTTCCGACCCGGAAATAATCACCGACATTGATGGCAATCGGTACACCGCCGTCAATATCGGGGGGCAGACCTGGATGCAAAGCAATTTGAACGTGAGCCGTTTCCGTAATGGTGAAGCTATTCCCAGAGTTAATGGCACCGATTTAGCGCAATGGCCTAACCAAGAAGGCAACCCATATTACTCCGGAATTTCGAGTTTTATAAACCCCGCTTGGTGCTGGTATAATGGAGATAGTGCACAATTTGCAAGGTTTGGAAAATTATACAACTGGCATGTAATTGGCGACCCCAGGGGTCTTGCACCGGAAGGATGGCGCGTGGCCACAGCCTCCGATTGGAATCTGCTGATCAAAACCCTGGACCCCAATGCCGACACCACATGTCTTTCCTGCGTACAAAGCAACCGCGCAGGACTAGCACTCAAACAATCGGGCAGCAGTAACTGGAGGGCACCCAATGCCGGAACCGATAACAGCAGCAGATTCAACGCCTTACCGGGCGGCGCCCGATATCCCTTTAATGAAGTAAGAGGGCGCTATCCGAGCTGTTTTAACTACGAGTTTTCCACTAATGGTGGTTTCACTGAAGCCGGAATAACTGGCAATTGGTGGACCTCAACCGGAACCGGTTTTGACGAGGCAAGGATCATTCGCTTATCTGCTGACAGTAGCGGAACCGATAACGGATCAAGCAGCTGGAATAATTTGAACCTGGCAAACTACGCCTTCAAAAAAAACAACGGATATTCAGTAAGATGTATTCGTACAACGCCGGATCTCCGTAATTATTCCTACCGATGGTCGACAGGAGACACCACTCCTATTATTACAGTAATTCCAACACAAACTACCACTTACTATTGTACGATCAGCAACGGAATAGGCTCAATCACAGACAGCATAAAAATATCAATAAAGGGCAGGGCCAGCAGTTCAACCCAATCCGTAACAGCTTGTGGCAGTTATTTCTGGAACGGGAAAACCTACCTGCAATCCGGCACCTACAACTTTTCCACATACAATGCTGCAGGATGCGACAGCATAGCCACGCTGAACCTCACCATCAGCAATGCCGTGCTTAATCTTTTCGCTGCCGACACCATACGCACATGCGGAAGTTCCTATACCCTGAGCGCGCCTACCGGCTATACTACTTACGCCTGGAATACAGGAGCCACCGCAAGAAGCATCATAATCAACGCCACAGGCTGGTACAAATGCATTGCAGGTAATACCACATGTGGCACCGATAGCGTATTCATCAGCATCGTTCGTTCCAACATCGTCAATAACGATACTACAATATGCATCGGCCCCTCAGTACCCATTTCCCTGATTGCCCGAAATGAAGCAGGATTATTGGCGCGCGGTGATGCAAGCACTTTCTATTCGGCCCCTTCCCAACTCACCGATATCGACGGAAACGTGTATCCGGTGATTAAAATTGGAAATAAACTATGGATGCAAAAGAACCTTGCAGTAAGGCGTTATACAAATAGAGAACCTATTGCCCTGATCCTTGATTCGACTGCCTGGAAAATTCAAGCTGATAATAGATTAGGGGCGCGCTGTTGGTATAATAACGACTCAACCGCATATTCTTCTAAATTCGGCATGCTCTATAACGGATATGTAATAGACAAAGGAATTGCGCCAGAGGGTTGGCATATTCCTACCATAAGTGAACTAGACGAATTAAGAGGATGGATAGGCTATGATGGCGGTGCACTCAAAGAGGCAGGCACAGTCACTTGGATGAGTCCTAATTATGGAGCAACAAACAATTCAGGGTTCACCGGTTTACCAGGTGGCCGTCGGATTGCGCAAAATACAGATCCCTTTATACCAAGGCGATCCTTTTCAGAAATTGGCGAGTCCGCTTATTGGTGGTCTTCAAGTTTTAGCTGGAACCCGTATGCAAATCCTAGAGCTTTAGGTGATTATTTGTCCCCCTATTCATTGAATACTAATTCGTCGGAATTATTCAGTTTTGGAAGTGATTATTCAGTAGGCCAAGAAAATTCCAAAAGAAACGGCTATTCCATCCGCTGTGTGTATGACCTTCCGGTGGAAGAATCGTCCGTAACTTATCGTTGGTCGACAGGGGAAACAACCCCGACCATCACGGTGACACCCACCACAACCACCATATACTCTTGCATCATCACCGACGCTTACGGCAACAGTTGCCGCGATAGTGTGAAAGTGACCATTTCCAACGGTACCGCTCCGGCAATGCCGGGCAGCATCTCCGGTCTTACCGATGTATGCGCACAAATTGGCAGCAGCACGGTGAGCGCACCGGTTACGTATACCATCCGAAGGGTGACCAACGCCAGTTCCTATCAATGGACCCTGCCCATAGGCGTCACGCTTGTTTCGGGCCAGGGCGACACTTCAATTACAGTCACCTTCAGCAGCAGTTTCAGCTCAGGCAACCTGACAGTTAGGGCTGCCAACCGTTGTGGACTATTGTCAGGATCAAGGATACTGACCGTTACCAAACAGACAGCTGCAACACCTGCAGCCATTCAGCGGGAATTCCTGCCGGTTTCCATCCCCGCCATTACCGACGTGTGCAATGTGCTTAGCGCCACTTACCGCATCCGCAAGGTGACCAACGCCACTTCCTACAACTGGACACTGCGGCAAGGTACCCGGGCCACCATCACCCGCATCAATCCCCCGGGCGTAAACGACACTGCGATAATCGTTCAGTTCGCATCCGGGTTCCTGCGCGATACCCTCAGCGTGAGTGCGGTAACGCCCTGCTCCCAGAGCACCCCAAGAACGCTCGTACTCAGTTCGCAGTTTACACCTCCCACCGTATCCAACATCACCGCCTCAACCGGTAACTTCACACCGTGCATCGGCAATGTGGTCATCTATACCGCATCGGCACCGGCACCAACTTCCACCCAGTCGGCCATCAGCGCCTATCGGTGGACACTTCCTGCATTCTGCACCATTACTGCAACAACCGGCGACAGTTCCTCCATCACCGTGCGTATTGACCCGGGCTTCACAGGCGGCACCCTAAGTGTGCGCGCACGCAGCGCATGCGGTGTACTCGGAACTGCCCGTACCGGAGGGCTCGGCTATCTGCCCCCCACTCCCACCAGCATCACCGCCAGCACCGGCAGTTACAATGCCTGTGTGGGTAATCAGATCACCTATCTGGCAGTTGTACCCGCCCCTACTTCCTCGCAACGCGCAGCCACATTCTACCGCTGGACCCGGCCCAACAATACGAGCATCATCAGCTCACTCCCTGACAGTTCCAGTATCATCCTTCAATTCAATGCAGGATATACGGGTGGCGTCATCACCGTACGGGGACAGACAGCCTGCGGAGCCATTGGAACAGCCCGCTCGCAGACGCTTACATCAACAGGCTGTATCACCGGAAAGCAACCGAACCCGGCCTTAACAGAAAGCAAGGTTGCCGGCGAAACGGATTTCGATGTGAAACTCTATCCCAATCCCACCCGGAACGAATTCGTATTGGAAATCAGAAGTTCAAAATCAGGCCCCTTACAGGTACATGTGCTGGATGCCCTGGGCAGAAGGCTGAGCACACAGACCGCACAACCCATGCAGACATTAAGACTGGGCAGCACACTGCGAGCCGGAACCTATACCCTGGAAGTGATGCGCGGAAACGATAAAAAACTGATCAAAGCCATCAAGTTCTGACAAATAAGTGCAAGAGAAACGAAAAGCCATTGCCCTGCGCAGTGGCTTTTTTCCATATGACGAGTCAGGCAGATACCACAGCAAGCGCCTACCCAAACTTGCTTATTTTTGCCGCATGTCAAAACCCGTTATCTGCATCGGGGCTGCCCTGGTCGACGATCTGTTCCACGCCCGCGAGGAAATGCTGATGCATACCACCAACGAAGTTAGCCAGACCCGCAGTGCCGGGGGTGTAAGCCGCAACATCGCCCATCAACTGGCCCTGCTCGACCTGCCCGTGCAACTCGTCACCGTATTCGGCAATGATGCAGACGGCGACTGGCTGAAACAGGTCTGCACCGGAGCCGGCATAAAACTTGACGCCGCCATCACCACCGATGCCGCCACCGGAAAATATACCGGCATCATTAACAACGACGGCAGCCTCTTCACGGCACTGCTCACCAATGCCGCCCTGCACCTGATCACTCCCGAATATCTTGAAGGCAAAAAAGAACTCCTGAAAACCGCGGCGTTCCTGCTGGTGGATGCCAACATCAGCGTCGAAACCATCAACTGGCTGGTCCGCTTCGCCAATGCCCACAATATCCGCATGATCATCGAACCGGTATCGGTTCCTCCGGCGCGGAAAATCGCCGCTGCACAATTCGAAGGGCTCTATCTGATCACACCCAACGAAGATGAACTGCCCGCCCTCTGCAGTGCGGAGGCCACCACAACCGATATGCAGATTGAAGAACTGATGAACAAGGGCATCCGCTATATCTGGCTGCACAAGGGCAGGCTGGGATCGGCCCTGTACAAAAAAACCGAAACCCTGCAGTTGAATGCGCCGAATGCCCAGGTGGTCGACTGCACCGGAGCCGGCGACGGGTCCGTAAGCGGATTCATCCTCTCCAAATACTTTGAAAAAGACAACCTCAACAGCCTGCGCACGGCACATACCCTTTCGGCCGAAATCCTGCAGGTGAAGGGCGCCATCGCCACGCATCTCAACCGGGAGAAACTGCTGAATCTGGTTTCCAAATATTACGAAGAATGAGCGCACTGCCGATTGACATTCTCCCCGAAATCCGGGAGGCCATCGAAAAAAGGAAACCGGTTGTGGCCCTGGAGTCCACCATCATTTCTCACGGTATGCCCTACCCGAAAAATGTGGAGACGGCCTTTAAGGTGGAGGCCACGGTCAGAAAACACGGAGCCATACCGGCCACCATCGCTCTGATTGACGGCCGGTGCAAAGTGGGCCTTTCGCCCGACGACATCGAATCATTCGGGCAGTCCACCGATGTATGGAAAGTAAGCCTGCGCGATATGGCTTATGTGCTGACCCGGAAGCTGCGGGGTGCTACCACCGTGGCGGCCACCATGCGTATCGCCTCACTGTCGGGCATTTCGATATTCGTCACCGGTGGCATCGGCGGGGTGCATCGGGGCGCTGAAAAAACGATGGACGTATCGGCCGATCTTACTGAAATGGCGAGGACCAATGTTGCCGTGATTTCCGCCGGTGTGAAATCGATACTCGACATCGGACTTACCCTGGAGTATATGGAAACGCTGGGCATCCCCGTGGTGACCATCGGACAGGATGAATTTCCCAGTTTTTATTCTTCCAAAAGCGGGTTCCCCTCTCCCCTGCGTATCGATGATGCCCGGGATATTGCGGCGATGCTGCATGCCAAATGGAACCTAGGATTAGAAGGAAGTGTATTGATAGCGAATCCGGTACCGCCGGCATACGAAGTAGTACCGGAACTGATGGAAGTTCATATACGGGAGGCGCTTGAAGCAGCCGAAGCAAAACAAATCAGCGGTAAGGCAGTCACGCCTTTCCTGCTCAAGCATATCGCTGAACATACGAAGGGAGAAAGCCTGGAAGCCAATATCGCACTGATCCTGAATAATGCAGCCTGCGGAGCAGAGATTGCGGTGGTCTATGCGGCAAATTCCTGAGGCAGTAGAATTCAGCAATACGGAATTCCATTCCTGATGCAGTCATGACCAACCATACGGTTAGTATCATCACGCCCACATTCAACTGCGGGAAATTTATACAGGAAACCTATGACAGTATCCTGAGGCAGACCTATACAGACTGGGAATGGGTTATAGTGGATGACGGCAGCAGTGATCACACTACTGAACTGCTAAAAAAATGGCAGCATAACGAACCCCGCATAAAATTTATTCAACGAGATGAGGAGCCGCGTGGCGCTGCAGCTTGCAGAAATCTTGCCGTGAAGGAATGCCGGGGCGATTACCTGATTTTTCTAGATGGCGATGATATCTTGTCTTCGGCATGCCTGAATCAACGCATCGGTCAAATGCTGGCGCATCCTGAAATGGATTTCATAGTATTCCAGATGCTGCTATTCAAAAATCGGCCCGATGACCTTCGATTGCTCTGGAACCTACCCGATGGCCGGGATGATCTGGACCGGGCCATAAGACTGAACCCGTTAATGGCCGGCAGCAGTACCATATGGAAGAAGCAAAGTTTCATCAACATCGGGATGTGGGACGTAAAGTTGTTGATGAACCAGGATATCGAATTGCATGTCCGTGCCCTGAGCAGGGGTATGCGATATGATTACCGTTTGCAGTTGCCTCCCGACCTTTATGTACGAAACACCCCTACCAGCATATCGCGCGAGAAAAAGAAATCACCCGAAAAACAATATTCGCGGGTGTATTATTTCGGCAGGATTCTTCACCATCTTCAAGAACATCAACTCGAAAATAAATATGCGGAGGCGATCCGTTGGTTATTCCTAAAACTTTATTTCGACATCACCCACGATGGCGCCATCGGTGCAGCAGATCAACTCTGTACCGACCAAGCTGAACTGATCAATCAATTTCCCCTCCCCCACAGGCTTACCGTAAAACTTGTTCGTACATTCAGATCATTCGGATTCATACCGGTGGGCATGATCCGGCAGCTCAACAAAACATTGGCGTTCATCAAAGGAGGGGATAAAAAAACCTTTGGTGTTCTCCGTTATGAAGGATCGGTTGGATGATTCCAATCAACCGATCACCGAAGCAGCCATAAGAATCCTCCAGCTGTTTTTTGACGAGGAAGTCGCATCGGGCGCATCGGGCATCTTACCGGAAAGGCTGCGGTGGAGCAACCGTTCATGCACAAGCTTCTCGGTGGCCTCCCGCATCATTTCCTGCATTGGCTTGCTGTTGAGCCAGTTCTTTTGCGGGGGCTCGTAGCCTATCTTGTCCTTACGCCAGGCAATTTCGGAGGGCAGCAATTTGCTGAATGACGTACGCAGGATCCACTTGGTCCAGCCGTCGTGGATCTTGAAAACTGCGGGAAGGGTAAAGAGAAAATCTACCAGTTCATGAGAAAGGAAAGGCACCCTTACTTCCCTTCCATGAGCCATGCTATTGCGATCGGCATAGCGCAGGAGCTCCTGCAAACCAAGGCGGCAGGTGGCATTGTACAATGCCTCGTTAAGTGTTTGCTCCCGGGGTAGCCCCGAAAAACCTTCATTACGGTGCGAATTATAGAATTCATCATTGAAAAACGGAGCACGCCATTCATCCCAGCGCTTTTTCCATCTTTGGGCAACTGGCAACAAGGGGCCTGCGGCCATAGCCAGTTTTCCGGCCAAGCCACCGAACACCTGTTGGTTGACCGGATTGTCGGCATGCAGGTTCCTGTAGGCCGACAATTCTTTTCGGTACAGCTCCCGGTCTGTATTGTATAACTCTGAGAAAAAGCGCTTATAGAAAAAATGGTAGCCGGCCAGCACTTCGTCGGCACCTTGTCCATCGAGCAGAACGGTCACTCCCTGCTGTTTGGCAAGCCGCATCACCTGATACTGCACAAAAATACTGGCGCTGCCTACCGGCTCCTCCTGATGGAAAAGCAATTGGCCGATTTCTTTTTCGAGTTCGTTTTCATCGGGCGTCACATAATGAGCGTCAGCGTTTGTTGCCTCCACTACCTTCCGTATGTAATGCGACTCGTCGCGCTTAAAACCCGGGAAAACGGCGCTAAAGGTTTTCTGCACCTGGCCGGAACCGCCAATCAGTTCATTGATGATGCATACAATCAGACTGCTGTCGAGCCCCCCGCTCAGGCTGCTGCCCACCGGCACATCACTACGCAATCGGCGACGAACAGATGTGTAAAGCAAATCCCGGAAACGATTGGTGGCTTCAGCAACTGAAATAGAGGAATCGATATTATTCCACTGTAGCCGGTAATAGGATTCCATCCGGAAACTCAGGGTGGTACAATCCAGCTTCAACCAGTGGGCATGGGGCAGCCTTTGGCAAGAGGTGAAAAAAGTACGGCCCGGATCGGCGGGATTATCGACAAGACCTTCCTCCAAATAATGAAACAGCATGGACGGATCAGCGGAACGACTGACACCAGCCGCCCAAAGGGCTTTCATTTCACTGGCAAAGAAGAAGCGGTCGCCGGGAAGGTGATGAAAGAAAAAAGGTTTTTCACCGAATCGGTCACGGGCACAGAAAAGAGTCCGCTCCACTGCATCGTAGAGGGCAAAGGCAAACATGCCGTCAAGATCGTTCAGGCATTGTGGACCCTTTATGGCATAAAGAACCAAGAGTACTTCGGTATCGCTCTGTGTGGTGAACACGTGCCCCTGGCGAATCAGCCCATCACGGAGTTCGACATAATTATAGATTTCGCCGTTGAATACCAGGGTGTATCTGTCTTGAAGATGCATGGGTTGTCCTGCCGAAACGCTAAGGTCAAGGATGGAAAGGCGGCGGTGTCCCAGGGCCACGCGTTTGTCTTCACTGACCCAATGGCCATAACCATCGGGGCCGCGGTGGGCAAGCGATCCGGTCATTTGCTCCAGATTCGCATCCAACCCGGGTTGTGCGCTGATGTTGATAATACCGGCGATTCCACACATAAAAAGCAAACCAAAATCAGAAACAGTTAACTATTCGGAATATCAAGGATGCAATTTCAACTATTTCCGAATATCAGAGACCAGAAAATTGGTGGGTAACTCATAAAGGAATAAAACTTCCCTTACATGATATAGCTGCAATTCAATTGATCCCCCGAAATATGAAATAAGCTACTGCTGAATAGTCAAATTACCATTCACGCGTAACCGTTTGCTTTACTCCGAGCATTTATTTTCAAAATTTTGCGACACTTGCCTTCTTTCAATTATTTATTATTTTTATTAATCTATGAACGCCTAAGAAGAATAGGTTGAATATTGCCTCAAAATCAACTCTGGCAATTACCTTTATTGCCAAGAGTATCTAACATCATGTCAATCGAAAGAAGAAAACTAAAAAGCCTAAAACTATTTTCGAAAATCCCCTTGATCAGACAATGGGCAAAAGAAGAAGCCTACCGTCAG
>CAZZLI010000082.1:0-13263 GCA_964655055.1 uncultured Ferruginibacter sp. | reverse complement strand
CCCGTATAATGCCGATCTGATAGCTGTTTGGGCCAATGAAATTGGTCCATTACAGATATCACATCGGTATCAATCAGCACTTCGGCTATAGGACCTTCCTGATGCTGCCGGCCGTTGCTGGCGGTTTCCGGAGTGCCGGTGCCGGTTTTCAGGTCTGCCCTGCCGCGGGCGATTCGATTGATTGTTAGGGTTACGCCTTGCATACGCGTTTACCGGAGCGGAAACCGCAGTCAAGGAACCTGCTGAAGCGGGATCGTAGGCATAAGGATGGTCGGGTACCACGGGTATGCTCTTGCGGATCAGCTTCTGGATATCTTTCAGGAACGGCAGTTCACTGCGGTCGCAGAACGAGAGTGCGATTCCGCTGGCTCCTGCCCTGCCGGTTCGACCGATGCGGTGCACATAGGTTTCAGGCACATTGGGCAATTCGTAATTGAGCACGTGCGACAGTTCATCGATATCGATACCGCGTGCCGCAATATCGGTAGCTACCAGAACACGGGTCTTGCGCTGTTTGAAATTTTCGAGAGCCCGTTGCCGTGCGTTTTGTGATTTGTTACCGTGGATGGCTTCCGCCGTAATGCCCGCGCGCTGCAGAATCTTACAAAGTTTGTCGGCCGCATGTTTCATCTGCGTAAACACCAACAACGTACTTATTGATGAATCGGCGAGGATATCGGTCAGCAGTTGCTGCTTCTGCGCCTTCTCCACAAAATATACCGACTGGTTGATGGTATCCACCGTGGAAGAAACCGGAGTCACTTCCACTTTAACCGGATCGGTAAGCAGCATATCGGCCAGCTGCCTGATTTCTTCGGGCATGGTGGCGGAGAAAAACAAGGTTTGCCGTTTTGCTGGAAGTTTTACGATCACCCGTTTGACATCGTGCACGAATCCCATGTCGAGCATACGGTCGGCCTCATCGAGAATGAAATATTCGATCTGACCGAGTGATATGATTCCCTGCTGCATGAGGTCGAGCAAACGGCCCGGTGTAGCCACCAGGATATCGATGCCTTTTTGAAGAGCCTGCACCTGGCTGTGCTGCGAGACGCCGCCGAAAATCACACAGTGACGCAGCGAGAGGTTACGGCCGTAGGCGGCAATGCTTTCGCCGATCTGAATGGCAAGTTCGCGCGTTGGCGTTAGAATCAGGGCCTTGATAGCCCGACGAGCCTGACGGTTTCCATACTGCTCGTGCATGAGTTGGAGCATGGGGATGGTGAATGCGGCTGTTTTTCCGGTGCCGGTCTGCGCGCATGCCAGCAGATCCCTTTTCTGCAAAATGGAAGGAATCGCCTGTGCCTGAACGGGTGTCGGAGTGGTGTAACCCTCCTGACTCAGTGCCTCCAGGATGGGGGCAATGAGCGGTAAATGACTGAATGACATTAATTAGTTTTAAACGTGAAATTTCTGTGATAAGGCTACCTGAATTG
The DNA here is from genome assembly GCA_964655055.1 of uncultured Ferruginibacter sp. Lineage (GTDB taxonomy): Bacteria > Bacteroidota > Bacteroidia > Chitinophagales > Chitinophagaceae > Ferruginibacter. Next base: position 11,827 of record CAZZLI010000082.1, on the reverse strand, counting down.
TACGGGCACATTATCTGCCTTAGGTTAAAACAATGCTTATTTGGTAGGATTTATTCTGCACAAACAGCGAGCGCTGTAACGAAAGTGATGCAAATATAGGGATTAAACCGCAAAGCAGGTTCGATTATTTTTTTCTCTTTAGTCACAGAATAAAGAATCATATTCGTTTACATTTGTTTTAATAGGTAAGCGTTTATAAGATCACAGATCATGGCTGGTAAAAAAAACTGGCTGCAAAAACTGAATGAAAAAAAGGAGCCGACTGTAAAGCGGATCGAGTTCGACTTTGCCGGTATGCCGGCAAAAAGCACGATGCTGATTGCCACGCCCCAAATCATCGAGCAATACATAAGCCATATTCCCCAAGGAAGAAAAGTGCCGGTAGCCACGCTTCGGAACGACCTGGCTATGGAACACCAAGCGGATTTCACCTGCCCGTTGACAACCGGGATTTTCCTTAGGATTGTGGCGGAGGCGAACCATGAAAAATATCGGCAACAAGATTCACTGAAAGGGATCACCCCGTTTTGGCGGGTCATCGATCCCGACTCAGACCTCGCGGGCAAACTCACATTCGGAAGGGACTTCATCGTTCGCCAACGAAAAGCTGAAAAAATCGCTACCTGATTCCAGGTGAATCGGGTTTCAAATCAACACAACGAAATACCACAATCATGTATACGATCTACGGCGGCTCTTCGGGCTATTCGGTGCTTGGCCGGGTGGAAAGCGGGAAATTGTACAGCGGCTATGGCAGCTATACGGTAGTCGTACGGATCGAAGGCAATAAGGTTTACTCCGGCGCATCGGGCTACACGGTAGCGGCCCGGAGCGAGGGTTGCGGGGAATGAGGTTGCCGCAGGAGCTGCTGCACTTGCTTTGTGAAAGGTAACTATGATAGAACCCGGTGTGTATTGTCTGAACCGCTGTTTACTCCGATTAAAGGATTTCGAGGATTATCTTGACTGAGCGGGCAGGATGGTTCTGTCCACCACTTAGAGACGAATTGCCGTACTTTGCAACGTAGTCATCAACCAACCTGCATGAACTTCAGCTTGCTGATTGAAAACCTGACCAATCCGGCCCTGCTGTTCTTTGTACTCGGCATCTTTGCGGTGCTGGTGAAGAGTGATCTGGAAATTCCGCCCAATTCTTCCAAATTCATTTCCCTGTACCTGTTGTTCTCCATCGGTTTCAAGGGCGGCCAGGAATTATCGCATGAAACACTCACAGGTGAAATCGCCTGGTCGATGCTTTTCGGAATCGGCATTTCCGTATTTATTCCTGCCTATACCTTCTTCATCCTTAAACGGAAACTGAGTGTTTACGATGCCGGAGCCATTGCAGCGGCTTACGGTTCGGTGAGTGCGGTTACTTTTGTTACAGCGGTATCCTATCTGGAAGCGCAGCAACTCCATCTGCACGGGCATATGGTGGCCATCATGGCCCTTATGGAGTCGCCGGGTATTGTGGCCGGGCTTTTTCTGATTTCACTTTTTGCAAAGCAGGATTCGTCAACACCCATCCGCATCCCATCGGTAGTCAGACATTCGATCACAAATGGCAGCGTGCTGCTTATCCTCGGCTGCCTCCTTATCGGTTTTCTTGCCAATGCCCGACAGGCTGAAGGCATCAAACCATTCACGAATGACCTGTTCAAAGGATTTCTGGCCATCTTCCTGCTCGACATGGGCATCACCAGCGGACGAAAACTGAAGTCATTTTTCCAGCAGGGATTGTTTCCCGTTTTATTTGCCATAATCATCCCCCTATTCAACGGCTGCCTTTTCGCCTGGCTAAGTTCTATGGTAACGGACGATGTTTCAAACCGATTCATTTTCGCCGTGCTGGCCGCAAGTGCATCGTACATCGCTGTGCCGGCCGCCATGAAACTTGCGGTGTCCCGGGCCAATCCTGGGCTCTATCTTCCCATGGCGCTGGCCGTTACATTTCCCGTCAATATCACCCTGGGCTTACCGCTGTATTTTCTCGTGGTGCAGCACACCTGATAAAAAAGTGAACTTCAAACAGCACAATCATTTTCTGTAACCATTTCTGCCAGTTGCCTACATTAATGCTGAGGCCTCCCGTCACGGTAACGTCTCTGCAACCTCCCCAAGATTAACAAAATCAAAATTTTATTAGCGGAAGGGAGACGACACCTGACACCAATAATCATCTTCCGCTTTCGCGGACCAATCGGCTTAGCCTCTGGTTAAAGGATCCCAGCTCCATCAGCTGTTCCAGCGTGATATGCATGCGGTAACGCCAGTAATGTGCGGGATCGGCGGGGATGTTGATGCGTTCGGCGGAGGGCGGTGAAAAACGGATCTGCTCATCAATGCCCATCAGGTCCTGCAACTGGAATACGCTCCAGAGTGCTGGCGAATTCAAGTGCTGGTTGACGATAGCCTCGTTGACCTCTCCGGAACAGAAGTAGGGTGTGGCCCCCTCCCGCCCCAGCTCTTGCCGGTAAAACCGCTGCGACTTTCCGGCATCTTCCTCCCACCAGCCGCGGATGGTACTCATATCATGCGTTGAAGGAGTAACCACGGAGAGATAGGGCGCATCGGCAGGATGAAAGAATTCCCGCTCCGATTGTTTGGGCATCCGCTGGATCTCCAGACTCAGAATACCGAGCTGCGCCATCACATCGGGCACACAATGGGGCACCATACCCAGGTCTTCGCCGCAAACCAGCATGTCGGTACTGCGCTTGAGTCCGGGCAGCTTGTGCATGGCTTCTTTTTGCCAAAACGCATCCTGCCTGCGGAAAAAATAATTGACATACAGATCGTTCAGTTTATTGCGAGTGGACGCATCCAGGTCGCGGAAGGAAGACGTAGCGGCCATGCCGAAACGAAAATGAAACTGCTGCAGGGGTTGGGCCGCATCGGCAAAGAAAATCACGTTGCTGATCAGGTCGTAGAGCCCGTTCCGGATAAGCTTGTTTTCTTCACTATCCTCAAGGCTCCCGAAATACAGCTCCACCTTTCGTTGGGTGTCAAACTCCGGACGCAGTTGCATACTGCCGTCGCGGTATTCGATAAAGCGGTCGCGTACTGCTCCGGTATGAGCGCCGAAACGCTCCTGCAAAACGGCGTCGGTGATATAGGGCGAACAATAACGGTGATGGTCAAACGAAATTTGCGCCTGATGCAGCTCGTTGATGTGCACCGGAATCGCCGGTACAAAGCGGCCCATGATGCCCTGCACGGCATGTATGGGAATACTCCAGATCCGGAAAAAGCCGAGAATATGGTCGATACGGAAGGCGTCGAAATAGGCACTCATCTGTCCAAACCGCTTCCGCCACCAGGCGAACCCGTCTTCCTGCATGCGCTTCCAGTTGTAGGTAGGAAAACCCCAGTTCTGTCCGCTGACTGCAAAATCATCGGGAGGCGCACCGGCCTGCTCATCCATATTATAGAGTTCAGGAGCCACCCACGCATCGCAACTGTTGCGGTAGATGCCGATGGGCAGATCGCCTTTTACCACAATCCCGTTGCGGTGGGCGTAGTCGGTTGCAGCCCTGAGCTGCCGGTGCAAATGATATTGCATGAAAAGATGCATGCCCACTTCTTCAAATTCCGCCCCGCCGGCAAGGGCAAGCTGCCTGATGCGGTCATCATCATAAGTGGCGTACTCACCCCAGTGGCTGAAATCGACGGTACCGAACTTGTCGCGTAAACAACAAAACACGGCATAGGGCAAGAGCCAATGCGCATTGTCGGTATAAAATTCCAGATAAGCATCCTCACGGGTGAACGAATCGCGGTAAATCCGGTAAAGCGAACGGATGGCATCCCGCTTGCACCGCATCACTTCTTCATAGTCGAGGGATTCATGGGCATTGAGTTCCTGCTGCTTTTGCTTCCATCCGGCTGCAATGGCTGCACCTGCTTTTCCGGCCACCTGCTTCAGGTTGAGGTAAAGCGGATGCAGGGCAAATGCCGAAATGGCCGCATAGGGATAGGAGTCGGTATAACGGTGCGTTGCCGTGGTATCGTTGACAGGCAGGAGCTGGATCATTTTCAGCCCTACCGATTTCGCCCAGTCAACCAGCAGATGGATATCGGTGAACTCCCCTGTGCCAAAACTCTTTTCGCTGCGCAAACTGAATACGGGAATGGCCACGCCTGCACCGCGCCAGGGTTTTACGGGAAACTGGGCGAAGCCGTCATGCAGGATGGAAAACTTCCCCTTGCCCGAGTCGCCGGGCAGGATGCGGTTATCGCTGGTTTCGAAATGCACGAAGCTGCAGGCTTTGGTATTGTACACCCCGTACTTGTAGGCTACGGGAAAATGGACGCCATGCAAATCGATGCGAAGCGTCCACCAGTCGCCAACCAAATTCATCAAAGCCGGTGAAGCCGTATCCCAATCGCCCAAAGCCTTGCCGCTTCCGGTAATGCAGACCACTTCATCCGCACCCAGCAACGGGGCTTTCACCCTAAACTCATGGGTGGCCTGCTTGACCGTTTTGGGCGCCGGAAATTTATGCCGGGGCAACAACACATCGCGGAAAGGCTTGGTATAAAAAACATTCTCGAAATCGCCTGCGTGATTCCATACATCAATTACGGTAAGGTCGTCCGGCGTATTCCTGTTGAACGCCAGCACCCTGTCGTTTCCCCATTCCACCACTTCATTGCCATCGCTTTCGCGCAGCAGGTACCGGTACGTCAGGGGGAGCAGGCTGGCCGGGCTGCCCGAGATTTCCACGGAAGTGAACCAGTAGGTTTCGTTGAAATACTGCAGCGGAATGGCCCGGGAAAAATCATCGCCACCCAGATCGGTATGGCTGCCCGAAACATAAAGCTCCTGGCCATATCGGGTGGAAAAACGCAGGTAAAAATTGATGAGCATGTAATACGAGACTGATTTATCCTATTGCCCCAAAACGTTCCATGTATCATGCCGATGTAATAGCTGTGTGGAACAAAAAAATTGGTCCATTACAGCTATCCAATCGGTATAACCGAAGGGTTAAAGGGAGCAAGATAAAAACTTTGAAGGATTTCGTGAAACCCTGTGCAATGCGTGTAACCGATTCCGTGGGGATCCAGGCGAAGGCAAGATCAAAGCTTCTATATCAAAATCTCAGGTTTTCCGTTATTTTTGCCGCATAAAACAGCAATATGGAATCCACCAAAAAATCATCCGGTCTCTATTGGGTACTTTTCTTCCTTTCCATTGCGGCGTTCGCCTTTGTCTATAAAATAGGCGGCGGTTATTGTTCCATGGTGCTTCCCTTCAACTGCACCTTCTTTGCAAAGGCAATGGACCTCATGTGATTATGTTCCAAGTTTAAGGTTCAAGGTTTAAGGTTTTACCTACGAAGCGAACATTGAACTTTGAACATTGAACTCTCAAACATTCCCCTCCACCTGTTCCTTCACTTTGATACGCACCTCAAAGTCGCGCATCCCCTCCAGTTTTCCCTGGGCATCAAATACACCGCGGGCCACCATATCCTTTAAGCGCCAGAGCAGGAATGCATCGCCGGTAACCTGCTTTGCCTTGTTCTGGAAATGGTGGATCACCTTTCCCGCCTTCTGCCACTGGGGCATCACAAACTTGCGGAGTTCGGCATCGAAATGATCTTCGCCGGCAACTGCCAGTTTCTTACCCCCTTCCAATAAGCGCACACCCCCACCCGAGCGGCAGATCTTTTCCCACTCATCGGGATCGAGTTCGAATTCACTGGGCGTCACCGGCCGGGCCAGCCTGCCGGCCTTCACACATTCCGAAGGCCTTATTTCGCTGAGCCGCAGCGGATAAAAGATGTTCCCCTTCTCGTTGATGAAGGGCAGGTTGTTGATATAAACGATATGCACCCTACCCTGAAAGGGCTTGAGCTTTGGCAGCAGCCAGAAATAGCCGCAAACATCATGGGCGTTCTGTGCAGCCCAGATCCAGAGTTGTTCGTCCGGATTGTTCTGAAGTGCGGCACAAATCGATTCCGCTTCAGCTTCATCGTTGACCGATCCGTCGGAGGCCTTGCCGGAATAGTCGCCGCCATCCAGCACCATGGCCCACCAGTTTTTCCGGGCTTCGGCACCGGCTTCGGTATAGATATCTTCAAGCGGCCCGACGGCATAATCGTCGCGGATCAGACGCAGTTCACCGCGGAGGCTTTCATCGAGCTCCATGGCGGCATTGAGCAGCGCGGTATCGGGTTCATTGAAAAGTACATGCAGCATAGGTCACTAATTATTTTGGCTGGAATCATTTAACGGTTTCGCTCCCCTCCCCTTTCGCCGCAATCAGGTAATAGACGCAGGTGGTGAAGAAATTTCGAAGATAAGGGATGCCGCTGATGATGGAAGATTGTTTGCGGGGCTTCCATCCGAACTTGTAGGTATAGATGGGATTGATCAGATAATGCAGCTTATTGGCAATAACAAATCCTGCCGAATGGGCCGCGCGTTCAAAACGTTCGATGCTGATGCCTGTTTCCTTGATTTCGGCAAAACCGGCAACATCCTGCCGGGCCATGCGCAGCAGCATCTTGTACAAACCCATCGGCAATAAATGAACGTAGGGCATCTTGCTCAGCCATCGGCTGGACATCAATTGCTGGTGACCGCCGAAGGGCATCTGCCAGGGCGGGAAACCGAAGAAGATCATTCCACCGGGATTGAGCAGGCGCTTCATCCAGGCAATCAATTTCTCCTGGTTATGAATATGCTCGATCACATCCTTCAACACAATAAGGTCGAAACGGCCATCAAGATCGCGGTCGGCATCCACCTGGTAAATATCGCGCGATATGAAACGGATCTTCCCTGCGGCCAGTTCATCATGCATATATTTCCTGGCAAGCTCCAGCCGGGATTCCTCCAGCTCCACCCCCACGGCTACACAACCCCGGTCGGTAAAGGCTTTGAGTACACCGGCTTCGGCACAACCGATTTCCAGCACCCGCATGCCCGGTTGCAGTTTCCGGCGGGCCTCGATAAAGGGCAGCACGTGGTCGCGGGCGTTTTCGGCCTGCATGGCGAAGTAGCGGTCCTTATCGGTATGGAATTCAAACATGGAGACCTTACGAATGTCTTTGAAACGAGCGAACTAAAAGATGGTTTTTGTGAACAGATAACAGATATACGGCTACAATCCTAGGCCGCAACTTCCACAGCATCCACCTCAATACGCAGGTTGTCGATGATGAAGTCCTGCCGCGCCGGTGTGTTCTTGCCCATATAATATTCCAGCAGCTGCTGGATATGCGTTTCGGGCAGCATCATCACGGGCTGCAGTTTCATATCGGATCCGATGAAATCAGCGAACTCCCCGGGACTGATTTCACCCAAACCCTTGAACCGTGTGATTTCAGGCTTTCCGCCGAGTTGACGGATGGCCTGCTGCTTCTGTGTTTCATCGTAACAATAATGGGTGTGCTGCTTGTTGCGCACGCGGAACAGCGGCGTTTCCAGGATATACACATGCCCGTTCTTGACCAGGTCGGGGAAAAACTGCAGGAAGAAGGTCATCAGCAGCAGACGGATATGCATGCCGTCCACATCGGCATCGGTAGCAATCACGATATTGTTGTATCGTAGTCCCTCGTAGCCTTCTTCAATATTGAGTGCGTGCTGCAGCAGGTTGAACTCTTCGTTTTCATACACCACTTTCTTGGTAAGCCCGAAGCAGTTCAGCGGTTTGCCGCGCAGGCTGAACACGGCCTGGGTTTCCACATTGCGGGCCTTGGTGATGCTTCCGCTGGCACTGTCGCCCTCGGTGATGAAGATGGTGCTCTCCTTCTGCTTCTCGGCAATCAGATCCTTGTCCTTGCCCGTTGGCTCGTCGTTGTAATGGTATTTGCAGTCGCGCAGTTTCTTGTTGTGAAGATTGGCCTTTTTGGCGCGCTCATTGGCCAGCTTGCGGATGCCGCTGAGTTCCTTGCGTTCGCGTTCGCTTTGTTCGATGCGCTTTTTGAGGGCTTCGGCTGTGGCGGGATTGCGGTGCAGGAAATTGTCGAGCTCACGCGCAAGGAAATCACCCACGAAGTTTTTCATGCTTGCGCCCCCTTCGCTCACATTCACAGAACCAAGCTTGGTTTTGGTCTGGCTTTCGAATACCGGCTCCTGCACACGCACGCTGATGGCTGCGCAGATGCTGCCGCGGATATCGGCGGCATCATAATCCTTCTTGAAAAACTCGCGGATGGTTTTGATATAGCCTTCCCGGAAAGCGGCCAGATGGGTACCGCCCTGTGTGGTGAACTGGCCGTTTACAAAACTGTAATATTCTTCGCCATAGCTGTTTTCATGCGTGATAGCCACCTCGATGTCGTCGCCCTTGAGGTGGATGATGGGATAACGGATTTCGTCGGCATTGGTCTTGCGCTGCAGCAGGTCGAGCAGTCCGTTCTTACTCACATAACGCTTGCCGTTGAGGTTCATCACCAGTCCGGCGTTGAGGTAGCAATAGTTCCAGAACTGGTTGTCGAGATATTCCTGAACGAAGTGGAAATTTTTGAAGATGGAATCGTCGGGTATGAAATGCACCAGTGTACCGTTCTCCTCCTTGGAAGCCGCTTCCTTATGTTCTTTGAGCAAATTACCCTGACGGAACTCCGCCATCTTTTCGCGGCCCTCGCGGAAACTGCTCACCTTGAAATAATTGCTGAGCGCATTCACCGCCTTGGTACCGACCCCGTTGAGCCCCACGCTTTTCTGGAAGGCCTTGCTGTCGTATTTGGCGCCGGTATTGATCTTGCTGACCACATCCACCACCTTGCCCAGGGGAATACCGCGGCCGTAATCGCGCACGCTGACTTCCTTGCCGCTGATGGTCACATCCACATGCTTGCCATAGCCCATGGTATGCTCGTCGATGCAGTTGTCAATGACCTCCTTGAGCAGTACATAGATGCCGTCGTCGGGACTGCTGCCATCGCCCAGTTTTCCAATATACATACCCGGGCGCAGGCGGATATGCTCTTTCCAGTCGAGACTGCGAATGGAATCATCGGTGTACAGATGCTGTTCTTTTTCTGCCATAGGTAGCGGTATGGGGGTTTGGAATGCGGACAAATATAACCAATCGGGCCCTGAGCGGAAATGCCGGTTTATCAACAGGGGTGGATTGCGGAAGCCCCCTGCCACTTCACAATTCTGATTATCTTTCGGTATGCTTACCCGAATTGCACCTACGCCCAGCGGCTTTCTGCATACCGGCAACCTATACAATTTCCTGATCAACTGGCTTTGGGCGCGCTGCAACGGCGGCAGGGTTCTGTTGCGGATTGATGACGGCGATGCGGAACGGAAACGCCCCGAATATGTGGAAGATATTTTCCGGGCGCTCGACTGGCTGGGGCTCGACTGGGATATCGGCCCATCAGGACCCGATGATTTCGAACGCATCTGGAGCCAGAAATATCGGGAGCCGCTTTATCGTCAAACGCTTGAAGAACTTGCCGGGAATAAAAAATTGTTCTCCTGCGGTTGTTCAAGAAAACAAAAACATACAGACACTTCCATGGTTGCATGTTCTTGTTCACAGACCGCCTTCGACCCGAATCGTCCTGGCATGGCCTGGCGCGTGAAACTTGAGGGCGATACCCGAATTGCCTTCAACGACCGGGCAATGGGTGCAGTACAAATTAACCTGGCGGTAAGCACCGGTTCCTTTGTTGTGCGCAGGAAGGACGGAATTCCCGCCTATCAGTTATGTTCACTGGCCGATGACAGGCATTTCGGAATCAGCCATATCGCCAGGGGTGCCGACCTGCTGGAGTCAACGGCTATGCAATGCTATCTCGACCGTCAACTGACGCATCCGCAATTTGAAAAAAACGTATTCCATCATCATGCCTTGCTGCAAAGCAAGGGCGAAAAACTTTCGAAGAGTGCGGGTGTGCAGGGAAGAAGCATCCGGGAGACGGAACGGCCGGAACAGATTATCGGTGGATTTTTCCGCTGGATGAACTGCAACGGCAAAGCACCCGACAACGCGCAATCGCTGCTTAGTCACTTCAGCGGCATTTTATTGCCATGATGAACCTCGACTATCTCAATCAGCCACAGTATCTATTGTCCCGGCGGGGTTTTCGCCCCCTTCCCGGATACATCTCCGGAACGGGACGATGCGTCATTCCGGAGCCAAGGCACAAGATTTCCACTAAAACCGGCATAAAAAGTTTGTCAGCAGCAGGTAGACACCGCTATGAGGAAGACCTTACCCATCTTTCGTAAACAGCCTGAAAAATCATCATCTGAGAACGCAAATCCGAATGATGCGTGAACAATTTTTATTTCGGTATGTTATTTTAAATCAAGATGTATGGATTCCCTCCATATACCATGCATCACTAACCCCGAACCAAACATCCAATACCATGGACAGAAAAGAATTCCTTTCCGCTATCGGCCTTTCCGCCGCGTCGCTTGTGCTTGCCCCTTGTTTGGGCGGATGTAAAAAAGAAACCGCAAATCCCGGCGGGAACCCTGCCCCTCCGGTGGATTTCACCATCGATCTGACCCAGAACCCCACATTGAACAATCCCGGCGGATTCATCTACAGCAATGGGGTAATCATTGCCAGAACCACGGCCGGAAGCCTGATTGCGGTATCGCAAACCTGCACCCATCAGGGAGGCACCGTTGCCTTCCGCTCGGCCAACAATGACTTTCTCTGTTCGAACCACGGCGCTCGCTTCAGCACCACGGGCAGTGTACTGCAGGGCCCAGCTTCGAGTCCGCTTAAAAAATATACCGTGGCCGTCAACGGCAACCAGGTCAGGATTACCGGCTGATTAGATCCGAACGCCCTCTCCCGCTTTTACCATAGGTGCTTGTTTACTCAGGCTTTGGAATTAAATTGCCCTACAATCAGTTGACACGCTGTTCTTCTGTAGGTCGGGAGGTTCATCGTACAAACTATTCCTGCAACACAAAGTCCATCGCCATGCCAAGACTGCCGCTTAACCTTATTCCTTACTTTCTAATGCTGTTCATCATGAACACCTCCTGCAATTCCGGGCAACCGGCAAAAACCTACCCATGGCCCGAAGGTGTCAAGCCTCCGGTAGCGAAAACCAAAGAACATACCCGCATCCTGCACGGCGATACGGTCAACGACCCCTATTACTGGATGATCGATTATTTCAAGAAAGGACCCGACAGCACCCGGGTGGTGGATTATCTCAAGGCTGAAAACGCGTATCTCGACACGATGATGTCGGGCCTGAAGCCGCTGCGTGAAAAACTGTTTGCCGAAATCAAGGGACGCATCAAGGAGAAGGACGAATCGGTGCCCGTTTTCCAGAACGGCTACTACTATTATACCCGTACCGAGGAAGGAAAACAGTATTTCAAATACTGCCGCAAAAAAGGCAGCCTTGATGCGCCGGAAGAAATGCTGCTCGACGTGGATCAAATGGCGGAAGGCAAAGCCTATTTCTCGGCTTCCGGCTTTACCGTTAGCGACGACAACAACCTTATGGCCTTCGGTACCGACGAGGTTTCCCGCCGGCAATACACCATCAGGGTCAAAGACCTGCGCACCGGACAGATGCTTGCCGATGCCCTGCCCAATACCGAAGGCGATCCGGTTTGGGCGGCCGACAACAAAACCCTTTTCTATACAGCCAAAAATCCCGTAACCCTGCTCTCCGAAAAAATCATGCGGCATACACTGGGCACTCCGGTATCGTCCGACGTAGTTGTTTATGAAGAGAAGGACAAGAGCAATTATATCGGTGTGCAGCGTTCAAAAAACAAGAAGTATGTCATGATCAATTCTTCGGCAACGCTGTCCTCCGAAGTGCGCTACACCCCGGCAGATCAGCCTTTGACCCCGTTCCGCGTGTTCCAGC
>CAZZLI010000081.1:0-13319 GCA_964655055.1 uncultured Ferruginibacter sp. | reverse complement strand
ATTGAAAGCCATATCATGGGCTTCAAGGCTGAGGAAAGCCGGAATAAGAATACGGTGGAGCGGGTGGAAGTCTGAGGAAGAACGTTTCCAATTGTATCTTTTTGTCGAGGTTCACGTCTCATCAATCGTTTATCTCCTTCCTGAACGTATACGAAAGAGTGGTTCTTTTTTGCCCAAGAGGTTTCCCGTATAATACCGATTGCCAAGATTTTAAAAAAAAGAAAATAGATGCTAATTCTTTGAAGTTAGAGAGATGGGCTAAAAGAATAGTCGCCTTCGCATTGTATGGATAGGCCTCCCCTGACCACTCCAAAGGAGGGGGAGAAGAGGCATCCTATTCCCCTGTCTGGCGCACGAGTCCGCTCTTTTTTCTGGTTGTTACCAATAGCGATTACAAAGAGTTAAAAAATAGATTCCAACACCCTGAAGTTAGAGAGATGTGATAACTATTTGGGCCAATGAAATTGGTCCATTACAGAAATCCAATCCGTATTCATAAAAACCTGAACCGTTTTTTCGTGCTACAAAACGAAGCCCGGGTAAGTGCTGATCGCATTCAATTCCAATAACTTTGCGGCCCATGGCCCAGAAAAAACTGATCCGCTTCGCCGCCCTCAAAACCTTTCCCAATGTGCTGGAGTACCCCGAAAACATGCAGGGGCGCTGGTCGGCACACTTCGGCAATAATAACCCGCTGACGCTGGAACTGGCCTGTGGCCGCGGCGAATATACCGTGGGCCTCTCCGCCCTGCACCCCGAACGCAACTATATCGGGGTGGATGTCAAAGGCAACCGCATCTATATCGGTGCTAAAAGATGTCTTGATGAAAAACGCACCAATGCCGCTTTCCTGCGTACACAGATCAGCATGCTATCCGAATACTTCGCACCCGGTGCGGTAAGCGAAATCTGGCTCACATTCCCCGACCCGCAGATCAAACCCCGATTTGCACGTAAACGGCTCACCCATCCGCAATACCTGAGTCTCTACAGCCTGTTCCTGCAGCCCGGAGCTGCGATACATCTGAAAACCGATTCTCCCCGGCTCTACCATTTTACCCGAAAGGTGATTGAACTTTTCGGCCTTACGCTTGTTGAATCCCTTACCGATGTTTATGCAGCCGCACCCTCAAAAGAACTTCAAATCAAAACCTATTATGAGGGGTTGGATATCGCAGGGAGCAACAAGATTTTTTACGCATGTTTCCGGATTCCGCCCAACGTCGACTGGTCAAATACCGGACTTCTTGAAACACTGAAAAACGCCGAAACAGAATTTCCGCCCACCTGATATCTTATGGAAGCACTAAAAGAGGGAACCGATTTTTATTACAACGAAGCAGGTTACCTCGTTTTTACAGAGGAATACCATCTCAAAAAAGGCTATTGTTGCGGCAACGGCTGTCGGCACTGTCCCTATCGGTTTGAACAGGTTCCCGAGCCCCGGCGTTCTGAATTGCTACGCGAAAAGGAGAGACAGAAACAAGGTTCCTGATTGGCAGAGCAGGGCCTGAAAGGATTTCAGGATTTACTTTACACAGCAGAAAAGGAGGTCTTTTCACAAGAAACCGCCTTTGCGAGTCAAGCCCCGAACGAATGGACCCTGGCCCCCTCTTCCTCAAAGCTTCCACCCCGATTTAAGCAATTCGTTTTTACAGGAAGGACAGAACTCCTTTTCCTCATCGGTGGGGTTCCCTCCTTCAGCATCGCGCATGAAGCAGGTTTTTACGGTACAATGCGGAAGGCCGGTGGTATGGCCCAGCTCGTGGATGACCACTTTCCAGAAGGCCGATTTGTTTTTCATTCTGGAGTCAGACGAGACACAGGCCTTGCCCGGCTGATAACCCAGACCCATTACACGATAATATTGTGCCTTGCCTTTGGTAGTACTGATATCATCCCGTGTGATACCCGCAAACACCTGTTTCGGACCAGCGCGTCTTGCCATCCAGGCAATCAGCGAATCGGCCATGTAGCGCTTTAGCGGTGCAAAATAGGCCGATCGGGGAAGGGCTTCCGCAGGAGCGAGTGTAACACCAGGAACGATAGTCCTTATCTTCCGGTATACAGAATCAGTAACCGACTGAGGCAAATTGTTACCCAGAGGAAGCAGGATGATATCGCGGCCCCGGCGGTTTTCCGCGACAGCGATTTCGGGGTTTCCCTTTTTTGGTGATGCATTCTCATGAATACCATCCGATGTGCATGCGTTCAGTGCAGCAAACAGAATTTGAAAAAGGAAGACCCTTAGCCCATTCATTGTACCTGTTTCAGTTTTTGATGATCTTGCAGCCGTCTCATACCGATTGGATATCTGTACCGGACCAATTTTATTGGCCCAAACAGGGAGCACATCGGCATTATACGGGGAAGTTTTTGGGCTAGAAGTAAAGTCACTTTTGCATCAGTTATAGGCGGTAATATGGTAATACTGGTCGAGCAAAAAACTTCGTGCGGCTTTGATGTCCGATATGGTAGGCGGGGCGTCTACCCAGGAAGGCATATACGCTTCGCGTACCCTTCTTGCAGCAGCACGGATATCATCATCATTTACAGCATGGGGACCGATCAGTCCGAGCAGATTGAAGTAGTATACCGTATGATTTCTCGGAATCAGCTTCCCATTTGAAAGATAGGCAGAGGGTTTATGTACCCTTCGGATACGTTTTGTGTCGTCATCATGCTCATCGCGGGTCAGATTCCACAGAATCCGTATAATCGCCCATATAACGATCGGGGCGAAAGGAAAATAAGCCTGCTGAATTTGAACGGTATCCATTTTGGATATAAAGGTAACCGAGTGTCTTTATCGAAAACAAAAAAGTGGAAAAGCGGAAAAGATTTAGGAAAACGTTTGGAATCGAGTCAACGGTCACGAATCAATACAGCACGCTGTACACTGGTCGTGGAATAAACGGTAATATCTTTGACCGGAGGGTCTTGCTTTTTTCCGGAGGTGACTTCAAAAATCAGAAATTCCCCCTGCAGTTCGTAACTGGCTGTGAGCAGAAAGCCGGACGTTTCGAAAACCGAGTAGAGTTTGTCGCCCGTCTGATAGTCGGTAAGCTCAACCCCATCGCCCTCATCGGTAACAAAAACCAGTTTTTCACGGTCTTTGATCCGAAGCACGTAGTTCTTGGTCATGGGCATTTTTTGCGACAGGTATTGCATTTTCCAGGTCCACGATGCCGTATCAAGCGCGTTCACAGTAAATACAACCGGCACCGAATCACGCAGCCGGCCCTGTTGCCAGACCTGCATAGTTCCGCGCCAGGTACCAAGACATTTTTCGGGAAAAAGCTGCTGCGCTTCTGCCTGCAGGCTGATGATTGAAAAAATCAATAGCGTCAGGAAGGATTTCATTTCGATTCGGGATTTGTAGCAGGGCAAATTACTTCTTTTGCATGAACAGGAATACCAGAAAACAATCGATATGGGTTGTACTTCCTGGATTTACTTTCATGATCAACCCTGGCAAATAAAAAAGGGCGGACCTATGTAGATGGCTATCCTGTATTGATTTAACCGTTAACAATAATCCTGAAGAGAATCATGTGCGAACTTCCGCAGCATGCAGCAAAAAAATGAAATCATGATTACCTTTCAGCAAAGACTATGCATCAAAAGGGTATTGTTCGGATTAATTCGTATCCCGGTAAAGGAAGCTCCTGTACGTCAATACGCGAGCAGCCGCGCAACCGTTTCATCAAGCCGGCTCACCGCCATGAAATTTTTTTCCAGTTCGATGTTGAAGGGAACGGGGGTATCGAGGCTGGCGCAACGCATCAGCGGCGCGTCGAGCAGGGAAAAACAATGTTCGGAAATCCAGGCGGCGATTTCTCCGCCGATGCCGCCGGTGCAGGTGTCTTCATGCAGCAGCAGCACTTTTCCGGTAGCCTTCACCGCATCGCGGATGGCTTCGTGGTCGAGCGGAAGCAGGGTGCGCAGGTCGAGGATATAGGGCGGGTTATCAGGATGTTTAGCCGCATAGTCGAGCGCCCAATGCACGCCCGAGCCATATGTGATGATGGTGAACGCATCACCCTCACGCACGACGCGGGCCTTACCGATTTCCGTTTCATAATACCGGTCGGGTACGGTGCCGGATATGCTGCGGTAAAGAGCCTTGTGCTCGAAGAACATGACCGGATTGGGATCGTTGATGGCGGCAATCAGCAGTCCTTTGGCATCGGCCGGATTGGAAGGATACACCACTTTAAGCCCCGGCGTATGCACAAACCAGGCTTCGTTGCTCTGGCTGTGAAATGGTCCCGCACCTACGCCGCCACCGGTAGGCATGCGTACCACCACATCGGCATGCTGCCCCCAGCGGTAATGGATTTTCGCCAGGTTGTTGACAATCTGGTTCACGCCCACCGAAACAAAATCGGCGAACTGCATTTCCACCATCGACTTGTAACCTTCCAGACTGAGACCCAGCGCCGTGCCCAGGATAGCGCTTTCGCAAAGCGGCGTATTCCGCACACGGCCGCTGCCGAACTCATCCAAAAAGCCTTCGGTGATCTTGAACGCGCCGCCGTATTTGGCAATATCCTGACCCATCAGAATCAGGTTTTCATGCCGGCGCATGCTCATCAGCAGTCCGTCGCGTATGCCGTCTATAAAGCGCAGCTCCTTGGTTCCGGTATCGGCATCGTTCTGCAGATCGCCTGATCCGGTAATCACCCGTGGGGCATATACAGCGGCCAATTCTTCACGTGTATCGGGAACAACGGGTGAAGAAGCGAAACCGGTTTTCAGTTCTTCCTCAATATAGGTTTTGAATTCCTCGCGTATGGCATCCACATCGGCATTGGTGAGAATGCCTTCGGAGCAGAGGAACTGTTCGTAATTCTTTACAGGGTCTTTCAGCGCCCAGATATCGAAAAGATGCGGCGGTACATATTTTACCCCGCTGGCTTCTTCGTGGCCGCGCATGCGGAAGGTCATACACTCGATCAGGTAAGGTTTCTGATGCGTGATGCAATAATCGCGAACCCCCTTGATGGTATCATAAACGGAAAGGATATTGTTGCCGTCGATCTGAACACCGCCCATACCGTATCCTTTTGCGCGGTCGACCAGGCTTTCGCAACGGTATTGTTCGCTTACGGGCGTACTGAGTCCGTACCCGTTATTCTCGATGATGAAGATCACCGGCAGATCCCAAACCGCAGCCACATTGAGCGCTTCATGGAAATCACCTTCGCTGGTGCCGCCTTCTCCGGTAAACGCCAGCGAAGCCGATTGCCTGTCGCCAAGTTTATAGGCAAGGGCTACCCCATCGGCAATGGCGAGCTGGGGACCAAGATGGCTGATCATGCCGCAGATATGGTGTTCCCTGCTGCCGAAATGGAAGCTGCGTTCCCGGGCGTTGCTGTAACCGTCTTTGGAGCCCTGCCATTGTTTGAAAAGTTTGGACAAGGGCATGTTGCGGCTGGTGAATACACCAAGATTGCGGTGCAGGGGCATGATCCACTCGTTGCTATCCATGGCCAGTGTGGCGCCTACGGCAATAGCCTCCTGCCCGATACCGCTGAACCATTTGCTGATGCGTCCCTGCCGCAGCAGGACCAGCATTTTTTCCTCGATCATGCGGGGAAGCAGGATGCTGCGGTAGAGGTGCAGCAGGGTTTCGTTGCTCAGGTCTTTGCGGTTGAATTCCATATACAGGAGCTTTAGGGCTGCCGGGCCCGGTGTTAGCGGCCTTCCGCCTTTCTCAATACCAGCGAATTGAAAAACGACAGCAGAATACTGAACAGCATGGCATTCCAGAATCCTTTGACCGTGAAACTGTCAATAAAATGGTCGCCAATCAGAATCATGCAGGCATTGATCACAAACAGGAAAAGGCCCAGCGTGAGAATCGTAGCCGGAAGGGTCAGCAAGACCAGGATCGGCTTCACGATACTGTCGAGAAAACCCAGCAGTACGGCAAACACGCAGGCGGTACCGAAACTGCGCATCTCGATGCCCGGCAAGATATAGGCAAGCACGAAGGCATTGACCGCAGTGATAAGTAACTTGATGAAGAATCGCTTCATGGCTTCGGGGGAAATTCAAAATTACACCACCACCAGTTCATAAAAAGCCTCGGGCTGCAGATATTTCCGGGCCAGTTCCTGCAGGGCTTCGGGGCCGGTATGGCGGATGGCGTTAATGCTGCGGTCGAAATAATCCGGCGGAAGTTCATTCAGTATAATGTTCTTCCAGCGACCGATCAGCTGGAAGGGACCATTGAGATCACCCAGAATCAGCCCCATCATGTAGTTGCGGACCAGCTGCAGCTCTTCGCTTCCGACAGGCTCTTCGCAAAGCTTTTTCATTTCGCGGTACACTTCCGAAACAGCGGCCTCGCAAACATCCTTGCCGGCTTCGGTGCTGATGATCCAGGCGGTATCGCCCATATGGTTCTGCACAAAACTGTGTATGCCGTAGGTGTATCCCTTGTCCTCACGGATATTCCCCATCAGCCTGCTGCCGAAGTATCCGCCGAGTACCGTATTGAGCACCATGACCGGCTGAAAATCGGGGTGGCGGCGCGATGGAAAGTGGCGGCCGATGCGGATGGCACCCTGCACACCGGCATGATCGTTGCTGATCCGCTCCGAACGGCTTGCATCTTCGGGCAGTGGAGGCAAGGCCGGATAAACAATCTTTTCGCGCCGAAGATGATGCCGCAGGGGCAGGTCACCGAAATACCGGTTCAGCTGCTGTTGCAGGTCGGCCGGAAGTTTGCCTGCCGCGAAAATCGCACAGTGGCCGTTCACATAATACTGCCGGTAAAAGGCCCTGAGCTGTTCAGCATCCAGATTATCGTAATCGCCTGCCACAAGGTATTTGCCGTAGGGATGTGCGCTGCCGTAGAGCCGGTCGTCAATCAGGCGGTTGGCAACAAAATCACATTTCTTCAGATTGACCGCAAGTTTCTGCCGGCTGTTTTGGCGGAATGTGGCCAGTTCATCTTCGGGGAAGATCGCTTCGGTAATCATTTCCCGAAGGAGCGGCAAGAGCTGGGGCAGATAGCGGCTGAGCGTATGCAGGGTAACCACCGCCGTTTCGTTGTAGCAGGCGCGGCTGCAGAACGCTCCGTAAAAATCGAACTGTTCGCTGATGGCGAAGGCGCTCCTGTTTTTCGTGCCATTCTTGAGCAGGTGGTTGGTGGCTGTTGCAATCGCCGGCGCCGATTCATGGGCATTTCCGGCAAAAAAAACCAGCTCCAACTGCACCACATCCTGCGCTCCGGCATCAATCATATGCACAGCCACGCCGTTGTCGAGCGAAGCGGTGGTACAGTCTTTCAAGCTCAGTTTGAAATCGACCGCGTCTTTTATTAAAGGTGCCTGGGTTCTGTCAATCATCGGGGGTTCAGTTTCCGGCGAAATAATACAGGGTATTCGAATTCTCCGGGGTGAATATCCTGCGGCTTTCTTCTTTCAGTTCTTCGGTAGTGACGCGCTGGTAGCGGTCGAGTTCCGTATTCATGAGGTCGGCATCGCCCAGCAATTCGTATATGGCCAGGCTGGTGGCACGGCTCATCAGCGACATGTCTTCAAAGGCCATCATACTCTCGGTCTTGTTCTTGCATTTCTGAAGTTCGGTTTCCGTCACGCCTTCATCCTGTAAACGAAGCAGCTCCTGTGTTACTGCAGCTTCGGCCACTTCCATCTTCACACCCTTGACCAGTTTACCTTCAATGGCAAGCAGGCCGGGATCGGTACTACCGTACTGGTAGCAGTCGATATTGCTGAACAGTTTTTTCTCTTTCACCAGCGACTGGTATAACCTTGACGAAGTACTGCCGCCCAGGATTTCGGTGATGAGATCGGCTACATAGTAGCGGGCATCGAGCCGGGAATGGATATGCCAGGTCTTGTACAGGGCGTCGAGCGGCACTTTGGCTTTTACCTCGCGGGTGCGGGCAGCCGTCTGAATGGGCTCCGGAGCGATGTTGCGCAGGTATCGTGTTCCCGAAGGAATGGGTCCGAACCATTTTTCAGCGAGACGCTGCACGTCATCAACGGCAACATTACCGGCCACCACCAGCAGGGCATTGACCGGATTGTAATGCCGCGCGAAAAACGCTTTCACATCGGCAAGCGTTGCGTCTTCCACATGCTTCAACTCACGGCCGATGGTCATCCAGCGGTAGGGATGCATGGTGTAGGCCAGCGCGCGCATCTTGTGTGAGGCATCGCCATAAGGCTTGTTGATATAGTGCTCCTTGAATTCTTCGCACACTACTTTGCGCTGAACCTCCAGGCTTTTCTCACTGAAGGCCAGGCTCAGCATCCGGTCGCTTTCGAGCCAGAATGCGGTTTCCAGGTTTTCGGCCGGAAGCTGGCAATAATAATTGGTAAGATCGTTGGTGGTGAAGGCGTTGTTTTCACCGCCGGCCATCTGCAGCGGTTCGTCGTAGTCGGGAATATTGACGCTGCCGCCGAACATCAGGTGTTCGAACAGGTGGGCAAAGCCGGTTTTTTCGGGGTCTTCATCGCGGGCACCCACATCGTAAAGCACATTCACCACAGCCATCGGGGTGCTTTTGTCCTCGTGTACCAGCACCCTTAACCCGTTGGCCAGTACAAATTTTTCGAACCGAATCATGCGGCAAAGTTAGGGAGCGCAGGCTTCCCTTTTGTTGTAGCTGAAGGTGCATTGCCGGCCATATTGACTACCTTCGAACAAACCCTGGTTGCATGACCAATTTCGTTCCCATCTTCCCTCTGGGAATCGTCGTTTATCCCGGCGAGGCGCTCAACCTGCATATTTTCGAAGAGCGGTACAAACAGCTGATTTCCGATTGCATCGAAAAGCGACAGGCCTTCGGTATTCCTGCGGTTATTGACAATAAAGTCGGCGAAATGGGAACGCTGGTGCGCATCACTGAGGTTTCAAAGAAATACGATAACGGCGAAATGGATATCAAGACGGAGGGGGTGAAGGTTTTCCGTATGCTGGAACTCATCAAAACCATTCCCGACAAGCTTTACAGCGGAGCCATTGTGAATTATCCGGAAAACAACACGGAGGGCGATGCCGGACTGATGGGAAAAGTACTGTTGGGGGTACGCAGGTTGCATGCCCTGCTCAATACCGGCAAAACATTTGCAAAGGAGGATGAACAACTGAGGAGTTACGACCTTGCCCATCATGCCGGTCTTACCCTGCAACAGGAATACGAGCTGCTGCAGTTGCTGCATGAACTTCAGCGCCAGGAATACCTCAAGCAGCATCTGGCCAAAGCCATTCCCCTTGTGGTACAGCTGGAATCGCTCAAAGAAAAAATCAGGCAGAACGGGCATTTCAAGAACCTTTCCGGGTTTGAATGGTGAACCCCGCCTGCAGCTGAAACCAGTATCGGTTACCTTTGACCCATGTATAAAACCCTTTGCCTCGATTTTGGGAACACCCTCCTCAAGGCTGCCGTTTTTGAGGGGGCCGAACTTGTTTCCACCCGGGTACTTGCAGAAGGGAACTCTTCAACACTTGAACGCCTGTTGGAGGAATTCCAGCCGCGCAAGAGCATTCTTTCTTCTGTCATCCATCACGATACCGCTTTGGAAAAACTGCTTTCGGAACGAACCGCATTCCACCGGCTCTCGAACGATTCCAAACTCAACTTCAGCACCCCGGTAGGCAAGCCATCCACCATCGGTGCCGACCGGCTGGCGCTTTCAGCCGCGGCGGTCCGTTTCTTTCCCGGAAGAAACACGCTGGTGATCGGCATGGGAAGTTGCATCACGTATAATTTCATCAGCCTCCGGCATGAATTCCTGGGCGGGGCCATATCGCCGGGAATGCGCATGCGCTACCGGAGCATGAGCGAGTTCACGGCAAAGCTGCCCCTGCTGGAACCCGACGCATTCGTCCTTCACGGGAATGTGCCCGTAACCGGCTATGATACGGCCACCAACCTGCACAGCGGGGTGCTTGCCGGCATCGGGTTTGAGCTTGAAGGATTCATCGGCTGGTACCGGGAACATTATACGGACCTGCAGGTGGTGCTTACCGGCGGCAATACCCCGTATTTTGCACGACGGCTGAAAAGCAGCATATTTGCAGACTCAAGTTTCCTCTTCAAGGGCCTCTTCGCCCTCAGTGAGGAGAATAACCATTAATGATGCGTTTCTGCGCCCCGATCCTTTTTCTGACCCTGCTTTCCGCCTTCTGCCGTGCACAGGACAACTCTCCTTTCTCGCGTTACGGACTCGGGGAAGTGGTGAACAACCAGCATATGGTCAGCCGGGCCATGGGTGGTATCAACGCGGGCTATTCCGATTACCAGAGTGTGAACTTCATCAACCCGGCCACTTACGGTAACCTGAGTTATTTCAGCAGTTACCGTTATGCCCGAACCGGACAAAGAAGCACCATCTTCGACCTGGGCGCCGAAATTGATGTCCGCAAACTGAAAAGCACCAATCCGGTTGACCGCTTCTCCATCACCAACCTCACGGTTTCGTATGTGCAGCTGGGCATCCCCATCAAAATCAAAAAAGCCAACAGCAACGGCTGGTTTTTCGGAACCGGGTTCGGACTGAAACCGGTTACCAAAATCAATTACAAGATTTACAGTCCCCGGCGTATTCCGGGTGTGGATACGCTTGGCACCCTGTATGAGGGAATCGGCGGTCTGAATGAAGCCAGTCTTGGATTCGGGGTGCGCTACCGCCAACTCAGCTTCGGGGTGAACGCAGGCTACCGGTTCGGCATCAAGGATTACAGCACCAAACTGATTTTCCTCAACGACTCCGTCAAGTACACCAGTTCCAATTCCGCCAACAAAACGAGTTACAACGGTTTTGTATTCACGGGCGGTCTGCAGTATGAGCTCAACCTGCGCAACATGGCGCGGCTGCGTCTCGGGGCTTACGGCAATCTCGGTCAACAACTCAGGGCTGAACAGAAAGTCGTGCGCGAAACCATCATCACCGATATCAACGGCAATGTGTTCCGGTCCGACAGTGTGTATGAAAATATTTCGACCGGGAAAATCCTTTATCCCTCCTCCTACACCCTTGGTTTCACGTATCAGGATTCTGCCGGTCGCTGGCTGGTGGGCGCCGATTTCAGTACCATGAAATGGAGTGAATACCGCTATTTCGGCCAGACCGACCAGGTGGCCGACAACTGGCATCTTCGGGCCGGTGCTGAATTTTATCCGGCACGCATCAACACGCCTTTCAAAAAATATTTCAGTTTTGTACGCTACAGGTTCGGTATGTATTACGGCACCGACTACATCAACTTCGGCACCGCCAGGCCCGAATACGGCATCACCTTCGGTGCGGGGTTTCCGCTCAAGCTGCGGCGGAACTTCTATGAAACGCAGACTTCGTACCTGAATACAGCCATCGAAATCGGCAGGCGCGGCGCCAAGACGGAAAACCTGTACGAAAATTTCTTCCGTATCGGCATCGGCCTCTCCCTCAGCGATATCTGGTTCAACCGTTTCAAATATTACTGATGCCTGTGCGGGATAAACGCAGCATCCTCATGCCTTCAAACAATTCACTTCTCCGGGCTTTGCGGCGATCAGGAATGCTATTCCTGAGTAGTTTCACCCTGCTTTGGAGCTGCCGGGTACCTCCGCAGGAAATTCCGGGCAAGCCCGAACCGGGCAGGGACAAGGCAACTGATGTGGTGGTTGATTATTCGGTGTCGGGAAAGAAAAAGGCGCTCCTCCGCGGTCCGGTCATGTATCGTGTACAGGATACCGTTACCTATGCGGAATTTCCGGAAACGCTGCATGTCGATTTCTTCGACAGCAGGGACAGTGTTGAAAGTTATCTTGACGCCCTGTACGGCCGCTATACCGAAGGACAAAGCCGTGTATTCCTGAAAGACAGCGTACGCATCACCAACCGGCTGGGCGATACCCTCTACTGTACCGAGCTGTACTGGGACCGGGCGCGCACCAACCAGGAGTTTTATACCGACAAGCCGGTACGCATCCGCCGCAAAACCGAAATCATCGACGGGGTGGGCATGTCGGCCCGTCAGGATTTCCGGGAATGGGTCATCCTCAACCCGATCGGCTATGTGAAAGTGCCGCGGTCTTCTTTTCCCGACTGAGCAGTGTTTGTATCTTTATCCCGAAATCATTCTAAAAACAAACGTATATGGAATACCGCAGGCTGGGAAAATCGGGATTGAAACTTAGTGTATTGTCTTTCGGAAGCTGGGTCAGTTTCAGCAAGCAGATCGACGACAAGATGGCGGATACGCTGATGGGCGCTGCTTACGATAACGGTGTCAATTTTTTCGATAACGCCGAAATCTATGCGCTAGGTGAAAGCGAGCGCATGATGGGTCGTGTGTTGCGCAAGAAAAAATGGGACCGCAGTTCCTACACTGTTTCTTCAAAAGTGTTTTTCGGCTGGCGGGGCAAGGAAAACAAGCCCAACCAGACGGGACTGAGCCGCAAGCATGTGGTGGAAGCCTGTCATGAAGCGCTGCAGCGCCTGCAGGTCGATTACCTTGACCTGTATTTCTGCCACAGGCCCGATAAGCAGACGCCCATTGAAGAAACGGTCTGGGCCATGAACCACCTGATCCAGCAGGGCAAGGTACTGTACTGGGGTACCAGCGAATGGAGCGGGGTCGAAATCATGGAAGCGCACCGGATTGCAGAGAAATACGGGCTGATCGGTCCGGTGATGGAGCAACCGCAGTACAATCTTTTCGAGCGGAACAAAGTGGAAGTGGAGTACGCGGAAATTTACAAGAATGTGGGGCTGGGCACCACCATCTGGAGTCCGCTGGCATCGGGATTGCTTTCCGGCAAATACAACAACGGCATTCCGAAAGGCTCACGGTTTTCGCTGCAGGGCTTCGAATGGCTGCGCGATGGTTATATGCAGGAGGAATGGCTGAAGAAGGTGAAAAAGCTGGGTGATTATGCCGGCGACCTCGGCATCTCGCTTCCTGTTCTGAGCATTGCCTGGACCATCGCCAATCCGAATGTGAGCACTACCATTTTGGGAGCCACCAAAAAAACCCAGCTTGTTGAAAACCTGAAAGCGCTTGATGCGGTGAAACTGCTCACTCCTGAGGTGATGGAAAAAATTGAATCCATCATGAAGACAAAACCCAAGGCGCCTACCTTTTGATTGATAAAAGCTGACACCTGCGGCAAAG
Source organism: uncultured Ferruginibacter sp. (assembly GCA_964655055.1). GTDB lineage: Bacteria > Bacteroidota > Bacteroidia > Chitinophagales > Chitinophagaceae > Ferruginibacter. The sequence continues at coordinate 176 of CAZZLI010000081.1, read as the reverse complement.
AAAAAATCAGTTGAAACCATTTGTTTCTAACTGGTGCCGCATATTATTCGAAAGTGATTGATCATTCAGCCTGAAAGATTTCCTGCATAACGCCACTGGAATAGTTGCCGGGCATCCATTGAAATTGGACCATTTCCGGTATCCAATCGGTAAAAATATTTTCACGGCAAGTATCA
>CAZZLI010000080.1:0-13346 GCA_964655055.1 uncultured Ferruginibacter sp. | reverse complement strand
GAAATGGCATATTCCAGTTGCTTGAAGGCGAGCGCATCAAAGAGAAGATTTTCAATTACGAACTCGATCTCTGGAGTTATTGATTTCCATTCCTAAATTTTTTTCAATCCCCCGGATTTCCGGGGGATTTTTGTATAAGGGTATTGACTTTTTGCTATTCACTGCAAAAACGGCTGAATACCTATTTTTGCCAACATGGAAAGCATGCAGAACAACTTCAGCACCCTGATCGCCCATTGCAAGGAATACGGATACATTTTCCCCTCAAGCGAAATATACGATGGGTTGAGTGCTGTTTACGATTACGGGCAGAACGGTGCGCAGCTCAAGAAAAACATCCGCGACCGCTGGTGGAAAAGCATGACCCAGCTGCATGACAATATCGTAGGTATCGATGCGGCCATTTTCATGCACCCGACCACCTGGAAGGCCAGCGGCCATGTCGACAATTTCAGCGATCCGCTGATTGACAACAAGGACAGCCGGAAACGCTACCGGGTCGACCATCTTATTGAAGCGCATGCGGAAAACCTGAATGAAAGCGAATCACGCCAACTGCTTGCTGAAATGGAACAGCTGCTTGCCGCAGATGATCTGGACGGATTGAAAAAGCTGATTGACGTCCACCAGATCAAATGCCTGGTCAGCAAAACATGCAACTGGACTCCCGTCCGGCAGTTCAACCTGATGTTCAGCACCGAGTTTGGCGCCGTGTCCTCCGATAATCCGGAAGACAATATGGTTTATCTGCGCCCGGAAACCGCACAGGGTATCTTTGTGAATTTTCTCAATGTGCAAAAGACCGGACGCATGAAGATTCCTTTCGGCATCGCGCAAACCGGCAAAGCCTTCAGGAACGAGATTGTGGCCCGGCAGTTCATCTTCCGCATGCGGGAATTCGAACAGATGGAAATGCAGTTTTTTGTTCGCCCCGGCACGCAAATGACCTGGTACAATTACTGGAAGGAAGCCCGCCGCAAATGGCATGAGGAACTCGGTATTCCTGCTGAAAAACTCCGGTATCACGACCATGTCAAGCTGGCCCATTATGCCGATGCCGCCCTCGATATCGAATTCGAATTTCCTTTCGGCTGGAAGGAACTGGAGGGAATCCACAGCCGTACCGATTTCGACCTGAGCCAACATCAACTTTTCAGCAAAAAGAAAATCCAGTATTTCGATAACGATTTGGATGAATCCGGCAAACCCATCGGCAATTATACTCCCTATGTCGTGGAAACCTCGGTGGGACTGGATCGGCTCTTCCTGACCGTACTCAGTGTGGCCTATGCCGAAGAAACCTGGACCAAGGAAGATGGCTCTTCCGACAGCAGGGTGGTTTTGCGTATTCCGCCTCCGCTGGCTCCGGTAAAACTTGCCATCCTTCCGCTGGTGAAAAAAGACGGCCTTCCCGAAATCGCCCGCAAGCTGATGGAGGAGTGCCGCGAAAGCTTCATGTGCTTCTATGAGGAGAAAGATGCTATCGGGAAGCGGTATCGCCGTATGGATGCCATCGGTACGCCGTTCTGTGTCACCATCGATCATCAGAGCAGGGAGGATGGAATGGTTACGCTGCGCAACCGCGATACGATGCTGCAGGAACGCATTCCGCTCGCTGAAGTCAGGAACAGGGTTTCAGCTGCGGTATCCTGATGCGTTGTAAAATCCGGAAAATAGTAAGGCTATCTTTTCTTTTGAGCCCCCAGAAAAAGGTCGAGGGCGCTGACCATGCTTGGTGCCTTGGGTTGGGGTGCTTTGATATCGAGCGATAAACCCGCATCCTCTGCGGCTTTGAACGTATTGCTTCCGAATACACCGATCTTGATGCCGTTCTGCTTGAAGGCGGGCAGGTTCTCCATCAGGCTTTTCACACCGCCCGGGGTGAAGAAACAGATGATGTCGAATTTTTTTGCCAGCACCTCCTTCACATCATTGCTTACAATCTTGTACATGACCGGGGTGGCGTATTCGCACTGGTGTGCTTTAAGCCAGTTGGTGATTTCACTGTCGAACGATTGGGAGCAGGGATACAGGAATGTTTCGTTGTCCTTGTGCTTGTTGATCACATCAAAAAGCGACTTGTTGCTGCCATCGGCGCTGTAAAACACCTTGCGTTTGCGGTACAGGATGAATTTCTGGAGATAAAGCGCCACCGCTTCGGTGATGCAGAAGTACTTGGTGTCCTGTGAGACATTGATTTTCATCTCATCACAGATCCGGAAGAAATGGTCAATGGCGTTCCGGCTGGTGAAAATCACAGCGGTGTATTGCTGAAGCTCGATTTTCTGTTTGCGGAATTCCCGGGCGGGTACAGGATCTACGATAATAAAGGGGTGGAAACTGAGTTCGAGGTTGTATTTTTTTGCCAGGTCAAAGTAGGGTGATTTCTCCCCTTCGGGACGGGGTTGAGTAATCAGTACTTTTTTCACCATATGCGGCTTGGTTCGGGTTTTGTATAAAGCACCAGAATACCTGTGGGGAAGCGGATTACGGCGGTAAAATTACAGGTTTTTGTCCAAAAAGGTGAATAACAGCTTGCACACTACGAGCATAGGAATGATTTCGACCCCTGCGATATAGAGCAGGAAATGAAGCCTGCTCACCCTGATCTTGTTTTGCAGCAACCCGAAGGCCCTAACGAAACGTATGATTAACAGCAGGCCGATGATGAAAAATGCGGCATAACGGGCATATTCCTTCAAGAGGTTGTCGGTGAAGGCCATAATTACAAGCAAAGGCAGGAGCAGGATACCCATGATCTTGTTCACCAGGAAAATGATGAAGATATAGGTGTCCGTGGTGGCTCCCATTCCCGTGAGCCATCCCGTGAACTTGAGGGTCAGGTATTTCACTCCGTAAACCGCGGCAACGCCCAAAGCGCATAGTATGAATAGCAGTAGAGGGTTGAGGTGGGTAAGTCGTCCGGGCGATTTCAGCAGGAAAAACAGGAACATACCTCCTGAAAAACAAAAGAGCAGGTTGTAAAACAGGGAAGCCAGCTTCGATTGCATCAGCTGATCGGTGAGCTGGCTCTGCCGGAGGGTAGTGTTGAAAAAAACTCGGAACAGGGTATGGAAATAGCGGTCGTAGAAGAATTTCAGGAAGGCCAGCAAGCCGGTAAGCAGCATCAGCAGATAGAACAAACTCTCCGGCCCCTGGGTGCGGTTGACCTCCACGGGAAGGGCCACACCGGGCTTCTGATGATTGAGCAGGAAATTCTCCTTTAATACGTTTTGAAGAACAGAAACCTGCGCATTTGGGAACGTGATGATGGTGTCGGAGCCTGAGGTTTGCCGCAACAGCGAATCCTGAGCAATGGCTGGAAAAAACAGCGCAAAAAAAAGGAGTAAGAATGCCGACTGCTTCAATCAGAATGTTTTGCAGGGCAAAAGTAATTTCATTTTGGTTAGAACAGGGTCACATAGCCGAAATGTATCTTGGCCGCACTGCGGATGTTGAAGTCAAGGGCATCGCTCCTGCCCAGGGCAAAGGCGATATTCAACAGCCCGGACCGGGTTTCAAGCATCATGCCCATACCCAGACTGTAATAGGTGCCCCGGGTCCGGATCTGCTGATAATCTGCGGCAACCTTTCCCGCATCGGTGAACCAGAACAGGTAACTGTTTTGTGCGAGCAGGTACCTGAATTCAGCGGTAAGTACCCCGTATCGGGTGGCATAGATGCTTTCTTCATCAAAACCCCTGAGCAGCCGGTAACCCCCGATCTGGAAGAGCTCGTTGCGGAACAGATAGGGACTCCCGATCAACCCGCCCTGGAATGCTGCCTTCAGGGTACTGCGTTTTCCGGTCTGGAAAAAATGCGCTGCGGAAAGTCGCGCCCGCAGCTGATAGTTTTTGAGGTTGATGGAGTCGTAAAGGCTGTTATAATCAAAGCCCGGATCTTTAATGCCGGTGATATCGTTGTTCTTGCTGAAAGTTTTGATGCCTACCGCCCCGTTGAAGTTGATTTCGTTGCCCCGTTGCGGATTGAACCGGTTGTTGGTTCCCATCCATTCATAATCAATGCCGGCATTGACGGTGTTCACATCAATGTTGGGGGGCAGTTGCCGGGTAGCGATGATCTGTTGCGTATCTACCCCGCCAGGCAGCAGATAGCAGCTCTGCCGCTGAAGATACAGTTGCCCGGTCTGTCTCGCAGCGAATACATACTGAACGCCAGCCCGGGCATCGATTTGCAGGAAGGAGGAATCTTTTTTGAACAGGTTGAAATTCAGGTCGAGGCCGAAAGCTGTTTTGAAGATGAACGGTTGCCTGAAGCTGATGTTCAGCCTGGGCGATTTGACCTGTAGTTGCTGCCAGTTCAGCAGGATGCTTTCGCCCTGCCCGAAACTGTTTTTCAGGTTCAGGTTCACATCACCCGTCAGTTGCAGTTTGTTGGTCTGGCTGTTCTGCGGAAAAAAACCGATCAGAAAGTTGATCTGGCTGCTTTTTTTCGGCTGCAGGTAGAGGTTCAATACCGATCCTGTACCCAGTAACTGCACATCTGAGGGTTGTACTTCCTGCAGATAGGGCAGAGCAGCCAGTTTTCTTCCTATATCATCAATCTTATCCGCCTGATAAGGGCTGCCGTTTGGAATGCCGAGGTATTGCTGCAAGAAATGACTTGAGATCTTCATTTTACCGTTCACGCGGATGCTGTCGATACGGTAGAGCGGGCCCCGGCTCAACCTAAGTTTTGCCGACACTTGTCCCTCGGAAATCAGCGGACTGTCGAGCTGCACAGATGCGAAGGGATAGCCGTTGTTCTCGTAATAACGGAGCAGTCGCTCCTTGATTTCATTAACCTGTGTAAAGCGTACCGGCTGCGTAAGGAAATCCTTTTCATCGAAACCGCTTTCATCAAGGGCTTTCCCCGTGATACTGTCCGCGGAAAGACTTAGCCAGCGGTAGCAGCTGCCGATATGCACTTGTGCTGTCGCACTTGTACTGTCGTAAACCACATGGTCCACCGAGGCCGACAAAAATCCCGATTCGCGGAATGGTTCCGGCAATCGCTTCACATAATCCATACACTGTATGGCGTTGTTGAATGACTGCCGTAGTTTGTAAGGTGCCGGATCAAACGAACTATCTTTGTTTATGTATTCAATCTTCAGCAGATAGTTTCCGGCCGAAGCGGGATTCTGGCCAAAGGCTTCGCCTGAATGAACAAACAAGATCAGGAGGGTAAGGCAGTGGACAATCCAGGTCGGTATCGGGCTTATGCGCATGGGGAGGCTTAGGTCGGCAACAAAACCATCCTAAAATTAAATCTTGCACGGCATTTATATCCATATTCCTTTCTGCCGCCGGGCATGCACCTATTGCAACTTTCATTTCACGACTTCGCTGCGTCAGCGGACTGAACTGTCGGAAGCCCTGTGCACGGAGTTGAAGCTCAGGTCCGAAATGAACCCGCTTCCCGAAGGTGAGCAGGTAAGCTCTGTTTATTTCGGTGGCGGAACGCCCAGCCTGCTGCAGGACCAGGAGCTCGGCATGATCCTGCAAACCGTATTCAGGGAATATCCGGTAAGTGCTGATGCGGAAATCACCCTTGAGGCCAACCCCGATGATATCGGTGCAGCGCAACTTTCCGCATGGAAGGGTATGGGCATCAACCGCCTAAGTGTGGGTCTGCAGTCGTTCGTCGATACCGAACTCAAATGGATGAACCGTACCCACGATGCCCATGCTTCGGAAGCCTGCCTGTACCTGATTGAGGAATCAGAATTTGAACAGTATTCGGTGGACCTCATTTACGGATCTCCCCGGCTTTCCGATCAGGACTGGGTAGCACATCTTGAAAAAGTTACGGCATTCGGTGTGCCCCATCTTTCCTGTTATGCCCTTACCCTTGAACCCGGAACCCTGTTCCAGCGGCAGGTTCAAAAAGGAACACATCCGGCTCCCCTGCAGGAAAGGCAGGCGGCCCAGTTCCTGCTGCTGATGGATTTCATGCGCGGTAAAGGATACCGGCATTATGAAATCAGCAATTTCTGCCTGCCCGGTAACCATGCACGACACAATTCCGCCTACTGGCAGAATGCAGCATATACGGGATTCGGACCTTCGGCCCATTCATACGACGGACGGATACGGCGCTGGAATCTTTCCAACAACAGCAACTATATCCGGGCACTAACACAGGGATTCCTGCCGCCATCCGAACAGGAAGTACTAACCCGTGTGCAGCAAATCAATGAATACATCATGCTGTCGCTGCGAACCGATACGGGGGTCGCGATGCAGCGGATAGATGCGATGCTTGACGAAAATCAACGGAAGACCTTACTGAGCAGTATGGCCCGATGGATGGAAGCCGGAAAAATTACAGGTGACGAAGCAGGATACCGGCTCACCGATTCGGGAAAATTGTTTGCCGACGGAATCGCTGCTGATCTTTTTTTAGGTGATTGAGGATGAAGGAAAATAGTTCCGACCGTAATCATACCGATTGTATATCTGTAATGCACCATGCCGATTGGATATCTGTAATGCACCAATTTCATTGGCACAAACAGCTATCACATCGGCATTATACGGAAAAATTTTTGGGCTAAAAGTAAATTCACTTTCGTATCAGATCAGATGCCGTTCGATGGTTTCAAAGCCTTCCGCAGCCGGGAGCTTTTTCCACAGGATCCGGTAGATGGTTTCGGCAATGGGCATCTCCGCGCCGATTTTTCTGCTGATGTCGTGGATGCACCTGCTGGCATTGAATCCTTCCGCCACCATATTCATTTCCATCTGTGCGGCTTTTACCGAATAGCCCTTGCCGATCATATTGCCAAATGTACGGTTGCGGCTGAATAGCGAATAGCAGGTAACAAGCAGGTCGCCCAGATAGACCGAGGCGCCATAATCGATCGGCACGGTTTTCTCATCGTCAGCTTTCAGGTTGTATGGGTTCGGATAGAACCCGCGTGATTTTTCCAAAAATCCGTTCATCTCCGAGGCGCTGTTTGCAATGAGCACGCTGAGGAAATTGTCGCCGTATTCAAGACCATGGCCGATCCCCGCCCCCAGGGCATAGATGTTTTTCAGGATGGACGCATACTGTACGCCGAAGATATCGCTGCTGACAACCGTGTTCAGGTAAGGTGTTGAAAACAGCGAAGCCATGTTTATGGTGTCGATACCATTGATCCCGGAAACAGTCAGATATGAGAGTTTTTCCGCGGCTACTTCTTCGGCATGGCAGGGCCCCAAAACAGCGAAGTAATTTTTAAGTGGAAAGTTGAATCGGTCTGCAAGGAACTCGTTGAGCAGTTCATTCCGGCCGGGAAGCATGCCTTTCACGGCACTGATGATTTTTTTTCCGTCGAGCAGATTCCGGTCGAGGGTTTCCATTGTCTCCGCTACGAAGGCCGATGGAATGGCCACCACAATACAATCACAGTTTGCCACAATTTCCCGGGCATCGGTACTGAGGGTCAGTTTCGATGTGTCAAAATACACCATGCTCAGGTAGTGGGGATTATGCCGACGCTGCTGCAGATGCCGGATGGCTTTCTCACTGCGGTTCCACCAGTGAATCTGTTGTCCGTTGTCGGTAAGGATCTTGGCGATGGCCGTTCCCCAGCTTCCGCTTCCAAGAATGCCGATGTTCATGGGTTTCTGTTGATGGGTTCTGATGCAGGGGTGTTGAAATACCTAAAGCCCCAGTTTTTCAACGGCCAGCCGGGCTGCGGCATGGCTCGCGTCTTTCTTGTTGAATCCCTTGCCCTCGGCTAGCATTTCGCCGTCCACCATCGCGGCGATCGTGAACTGCCGCCGTCCACTTTCAAATTTTTCACGCAGGGTTTCAAATTCCAATACTTTGCCGTTCCGGTTGGCCCAGGCGTAGAGTTTGTTTTTGATGTTGATGTCCACGCCTTCAAGGTCTTCAAGGAACATGTGGGTTGCGATGATGGTCTTCTCCACCCATTTCCGCGTTCGGGCATAACCCTTGTCGAGGTAGACCGCTCCGATAAGCGCCTCCAGCGTGTTTCCGAAAATCTGTGAAGCACGCAGCGAGTTGTCCTGTTTGTTGTAGATGGTGATTTTTTTAAGCCCCATCTTCACGCCGATATCGTTCAGCTGCTGCCGGTTCACCATCTTGCTGCGCATTTCGGTCAGGAATCCTTCTTCGCGGTACGGATATTTCATGAACAGGCAATGTGCCACAACCGAACTGAGTACGGCATCTCCGAGGAATTCCAGCCGTTCATTGTTCTGGTCTGCCCCTTCGCGTACCGAGCGGTGGCTGAGCGCTGTCTTGTAAAGGGAAAGATTGCCGGGGCTGAATCCGAGCACATTCTTCAACTGCCTCCTGAACGAGTCACCGGAGCTTTCGCCCCTGAATATGCTGATGATGAATTTCAACAGGCTGATGTGGATTTGCAGGGTGAAATTAAATTCTTTTGAACCAAAAACAATAGCCGGTCCCGATTTCACCGGCTGTATATGTCGCTATGGTTAAGGGTGGAAGGGAATGCAGGTCAGGCGAGGAACTTTTTCACAATTACGCTCGCATTGTGTCCACCGAATCCGAAGGTGTTGCTGAGTGCGGCGTTCACGGTTCGTTTCTGTGCCTTGTTGAAAGTGAAGTTGAGTGCGGCATCGAGCTCCTCATCGTCGGTGAAATGGTTGATGGTTGGCGGTACGATGTCTTTCACCACCGCCATGATGCAGGCCAGCGCTTCCAGAACACCGGCGGCACCGAGACAGTGGCCGGTCATACTTTTGGTGGAACTGATGTTGAGGTTGTAGGCATGCTTGCCGAACACATTGAGGATGGCCTTGGTTTCGGCGATATCGCCCAGCGGGGTGGAGGTTCCGTGAACATTGATGTAATCGATATGTTCGGGTGACAGGCCGGCATCGTTCAGGGCCGCCTTCATCACATTTTGTGCACCCAGTCCCTCGGGATGGGGCGCTGTGATGTGATGGGCATCGGCTGTGGCTCCTCCGCCCGCGATTTCGCAATAGATTTTCGCACCTCTTGCCAGGGCATGCTCGAGACTTTCCAGCACCAGAGCGCCAGAACCTTCACCCATCACAAAGCCGTCGCGGTTCTTGTCGAAAGGCCGGCTGGCAGTTTGCGGATCGTCGTTGCGTTCACTCAGGGCCTTCATGGCATTGAATCCGCCGACACCTGCCGCGCTGATTACGGCCTCGCTTCCTCCGGTGATGATGATATCGGCTTTTCCGAGTCGGATGGTGTCGAAGGCATCTATAATGGCATTGGTACTTGATGCGCATGCGCTGACCACCGCGTAGTTGGGTCCCCTGAATCCATGCCGCATCGAAATATGGCCGGCGGCAATGTCAAGAATCATTTTGGGAATGAAGAAGGGGTTGAATCTCGGTGTTCCGTCGCCCGTTGCATAGTTGGTTACTTCTTCCTGAAAGGTGATCAGCCCGCCGATACCGCTGGCGAAAATCACGCCCACCCGGTCGGGGTCGATATTTTCTTTGTTGATGCCGGCGTCTTTGATGGCTTCATCGCTTGAAATAAGCGCGAATTGGGTAAAGCGGTCGATTTTGCGGGCTTCCTTTCGGTCGAGATAGGCAGTAGGATCGAAATCCTTTACCTCGCAGGCAAAACGGGTCTTGAATTTGGATGCATCGAACTGCCGGATGAAATCACAGCCGTTCTTGCCGTCGGCCAGCGACTGCCAGTATTCAGGAAGCGTTTTGCCGATAGGCGTAAGTGCACCAGCACCGGTAACGACTACTCTTTTCAAATGCATAGGCTTACCTGTGAAAGCAAGGTGGTTAGGGGAAGTAAAAACTACTTGGCGTGTTCTTCCAGGTAGGTGATGGCCTGACCAACGGTAGTGATGGTTTCAGCCTGCTCATCGGGAATGGAAATATTGAATTCCTTTTCGAATTCCATGATCAGCTCAACGGTATCCAGACTGTCGGCGCCCAGATCGTTGGTGAAGGAGGCCTCCTGGGTAATTTCGGCTTCATCCACACCCAGTTTATCTACAATTATCTTTTTTACTCTTGATGCAATGTCTGACATAACAAATTTTTAGATGTTTAATTTGGACAGGTGCAAAAATATACTTTTTAGAATAATAAAAAAGAATTTCAACAGCCCCCATGCCCCTTGTTCCTGCCCGTCAGATAACGGTTTTCCCTGACGTAAAGGTCCTGATAAGCTTGGGTTTTCAGTTTAGCCTGCGGCTATCGGACCGATTGCTCAATTCCGGTTGGTGGTACTACCGCCAAGGGAACTAAGGGGATTTCCCTTCGGGGAAAATTGCCGTCCGGATGCTTGGGAATCAGGATAAATACGTTTATATTGCAAGATGGCACTCAAGCAGATCGACTACGGTTCCAAAGAATATGACCAGATGGTCAGGCTGCGCTATGAAATCCTGCGTAAGCCGCTTGGGCTGGATTTCAGCAAAGAGGAACTGGAACGGGAGAAGGACGATATCCTCATCGGTTCATTCGATGAAGATCAGATGCTGGGTTGTTGTCTCCTTACAAAAATGAACGACCACTGCGTTCGGCTGCGCCAGATGGCGGTACACCGCAATCAGCAGGGTAAGGGAATCGGCGAGGCGCTGATCAGTTTCACCGAAAAAATTGCCCGCGACAGGGGATTCAAAACCCTGATGATGCATGCCCGCGATACGGCAATCGGCTTCTATGAAAAATACGGCTATCGGGTCAGGGGCGACCGGTTCATTGAAGTGAACCTCGACCACCATATCATGGAAAAAGCCCTCTGAATTCAGCGGCTGATCTGCCTGCGCAAATAACTCCGCGCCTTATCCAGCGACTCTACCTCAAATGCTTCCTTGGGAATCAGGAAAAACGACCGGCTGTTGAAATACAGGTGGAAGAAATGCGGCGTTTCCAGAAAATGGCTGAAACGGTTCCAGGGCCATCGCGCAGTTCCCTGTTCCGCTTCCAAAGCCAGTTCCTCATCGGTAAACTTTGCCGAAAAGGTTGAACGGAACATCTCCGAACTCCGGAACAGTTTTGCCGGTAGCAGGAACCAGCAACTGAGCATCAGGATGAACCAGAGAAATGCGCAGATCAGGAAAGCCAGCGGACTGATGCGGAAAAGGAAAAACAGCACTGCGGCGAATACGGCAAATACATTCACGGCAATCAGCATGATCTTGATTTCCTTCCGGGCAAGGAAATGGTAACGCAGGGCCTGTATCGTCTTGCCCTTGTGGTAGCCGAACGGCTTGCTGCGCAGGATTTCGTTCATCATGGGAATCTTAGCTGTTTACGCAAACATAACCGATGCGGGGTTATCAACTGCTTTGGAAAAAATCGGAACGGTCCATCCGGTAGAGCCATCCTTCCTCACCGTCAAAATCAAAACTACCGGCAAATCGCAGTCCCAGCTTCTCCAGCACACGCACCGATGCGGTATTGGCCCGCATCGCCCTTCCTGTGATACAGGGCATCTCGAAGCGGGTGAATCCCAGCTCCAGGCATTTCCTTCCCGATTCGGTGGCAAAGCCTTGACCCCAACGGCTCTTGAAAAAACGGAACCCGATATCGTATTCGTCCAGGTCTTCGGTGTATTTCAATCCGCACCAGCCCAGGAAGGCTTGATCCGATTTCTGGATCACGGCCCAGCGCCCAAACCCGTAGCGCCGGTAGTGGTCGTAAGCCTGCAGAAAACGGGCTGCACTTTCCACATCTTCAAACGGGCGGTCGCCCGTATAGCGGATCACTTCGGGATCGATATTGAGCAGATAGGCTTGTTCTGCATCAGCCGGAGTAATCTCCCTCAGGTAAAGGCGTTCTGTTTCTGCAATGGGCGTCATGGCAATACCGGTTATTATTCTTCTTTTTTATCCTTCTGCGGCCTGAGTTCCTTTTCGCTAACCGACCAGCGTCCCAGTACTTCGCCACGCAGCCCCAGAAACTCCACCAGCAACTTTCGCTCTTTCTTATTTCCGCTGACGCTGATCTTGCCAAAGTTCTGGGCTTCCACCAGGGTGCCGGGTACACGGGCCGGATTGTTCAGTTCGGCTCCTTTCACTTTTGCAACTCCCGAAGTGTATGGCGAAATGGTCACATCATAAAGCGGATAGGTTCCGGGGCGCTCGGCGCGGATGACTTCGCTGTGGTGGCGGTCGCCGGTGAAAAACAAAACGCCCGGCAGGTTCTGTGTCTGAAGGAAATCCATCAGCTCACGGTATTCGGAACTGTATTGCCGGAAGCACTCGAAATTGTTGTAGGGATTTAGCACTTGGCTTCCTACAGCAATTATTTTGAAGCTGGCCCTGCTTTGCAGCAGGGCATTCCGGAGCCATTCCAGTTGTTGCTTGCCAAAAAAAGTTTTTTCGCTATTCGGCTGCTTATCGATGCTGTCGGCCAGCTCGGGTGCACTGCGGAAATACCGGTCGTCGGTCAGGAACAGGTCCACATCGCCATAACTGATCTTGGTATAAATGCCCTTGCCTTGTTCGCCGCAGGAGGGATTGCAGGTATAGGCCGAAAAAATATTTCTGCTGGCTTCCTTGTGGATATAGCTTTTGTTATGGTCGTTGGGTCCGTAATCATGATCGTCCCAGATGGCATACTGGGGCATGCTGGCCAGGAAGCGCTGCAGTACCGGGGTAGCCCTGTCGTGGCTGGCCCGGTAATTCAGTCCCCAGGGCGATTCGTAATCCACTTCGCGGGTGTACCAGTTGTCGCCCAGCCATACATGAAAAGCGGCGGGTGTGGCTGCCATGGTTTCAAAAATGCTGGAATCGCCGCCATAGGGTTTGCCGGGACGGTCATAGGCCGGCTCGTTGAAATAGGCGCAGCTGCCCGCCAAAAAACTGAAGTCGGGTGCGGGTTTGCGGTATTGCCAGAGGTCGTTGGTGGTGAACCGGGTGGGGTAGGGGGTATTGATTTCGACACCGTCAATCCAGATGCTGTAGCGGTAGGTGGTATTGAAATCGAGCCCTTCCAGTTCGAATTTCACCGGATTGAAGGCCTTGCCCAGTTCGCCCTTGTATTCATTTTTGCGCATCGCGGTTTTATCCTGCTCCGGGTAATAGCTGATCGCCAGCTTTTTCACCGAGGGGCTTACTTCCAACCAAACCGTTGCGGTGCGCATGCCCATATTGCCAATCATGGGGCCGCTGACCAATCCTTTCGTCCGTTGGGCAAAGCTCAGGTTCGTGATCATCACAAAGAACAGAACGGCGGCAATCAGGAATCTTGTTTTCATGGCTTTCTTTTTAAGGATGCTTTTCGTGATCCGGAAATCTGCGTAAGCTTTTTATTATTCAGATGCCGCTTGCTGTCGCGCGCATTTTTCTTTTCAAAATTTTGTTCCAGGGCTTCGGTGAGGTTCGCGCCGGTTTGATTGGCGAGGCAGAGCAGCAC
>CAZZLI010000079.1:0-13445 GCA_964655055.1 uncultured Ferruginibacter sp. | reverse complement strand
CACATCGGCATTCTACGGGGAAAATTTCGGGCCGATTTATAAATCATTTTCGTATAACGTCACGGCGAGTACGAAATGAATCGGCCAAGAGCGCGGAGAGATTTCGGTCCACCGTGAAACGTGCGACTTCTTTGTATCATTCCCCGAAAAGATCCTGCCGCGAAGGCAGTTGAATAAGCTGCATAGCGATACCGTTGCGGATATCAAAGCCCAGACAAAGCCTTCCGTTTGTCACTACAAGGTAATCGGCCTTCAGGCTGCTATTGTATTGAAGTATCTGGCTGAGTACAGGTTCGGCCAGCGGGGTATCCATCGACTTGCATTCCATCAGCAACGCGGGGCGCATATCGTTGCGGTACACCACCAGATCGAAGCGTTTTTTCAGACCGTTCACCAAAAACAGTTTCTCTACGGCAATCAGGGCAGGCGGGTAGTGCAGCACATCGCGCAGATAAGCCAGCACATATTGCCGCACCCATTCCTCGGGCGTAAGCAGGATCCACTTGCGCCGTTGCAAATCGAAGATATGTTCACGGCCTGCACGCACCTGAACCCGGGGCCGGTACTGCGGATATTCAAGTTTTATCATGCCGTGGAAAAATAATCAGTACTTTTATAGATGGCATTACCGGTTGCATTGAATCATATATTCTGAAGCAACCCCATGCGCCGGAAAAATACAAACTATCATTGATGAAGACGAAGGAAGAAATCGTACAAAACTGGCTTCCCCGGTATACCGGAGAGCAATTAGACAAGTTCGGGGAGTACATCCTGCTCACTAATTTTTCGAACTATGTGGACCTGTTCGCCCAATGGAACCAGGTACCTGTGGTGGGTAAAGACCGTCCCATGCAATGCGCCACGGCCGACAACATCACCATCATCAACTTCGGCATGGGCAGTCCTACTGCCGCAACCGTCATGGACCTTTTGGCCGCCATCAAGCCCAAGGCGGTTTTGTTTCTGGGCAAATGCGGGGGACTGAAGAAACGGAACAAGATCGGCGACCTGATACTCCCCATCGCAGCCCTGCGCGGCGAGGGTACCAGCAATGATTATTTCCCGCCCGAAGTACCCGCCCTGCCAGCCTTCATGCTGCAGAAGGCGATTTCCACCACCATCCGCGACCATGAATGCGATTACTGGACCGGTACGGTGTACACCACCAACCGGAGGGTATGGGAGCATGACGAGGATTTCAAACTCTATCTTCAAAAAGTAAGGGCCTATGCCATCGACATGGAAACGGCCACCATCTTCACCGTTGGGTTCTATAACAAGATCTCCACGGGTGCCCTGTTGCTGGTAAGCGACAGCCCCATGGTTCCCGAAGGTGTGAAAACCGAAGCGAGTGACAAGCAGGTTACCAGCATGTTTGTGGAGCGCCATCTCAAAATCGGTATCGACTCGCTGAAGCAGCTCATCAACAACGGGCTTACGGTACGGCACCTGCAATTCTGACCGAGCACATTTATTTTCAAGGGATTACAATAAGTTTCCGGAGCCGGCGTTAATAGCTTGGTTTTTCATAGGATATTGGATTTAAAACGGGCAGAGATTTCCATCTCAGCCCCTTTTTTTTGTATACAACCCTTCGGGCAAAAAAACAGCCTGCAAATTGCAGGCTGTCGGTTATGAAGTTTCAAGACTAAGATTAATTAGGATTCTTGATGGCTGCGCTGCCGGCTGCCGGGGCATTGAAATCGAACTCATCGGCAGGAACATCCCAGTAATCAAGGAAATTGTAGTTGATTGTGGCATTGTTGTAAACGGTTGTACCGTCAACAACAGTCTGACCATAAGCGCCACCTCCTTTGGAGATATCGTAAATCCATCCCCACCTACGGGAGTCGTAGTAAGAGAGACCACGGTAAACCAGTGCCACCCTTCTTTCACGAACCAGTTCGGAAAGCGCCTGTGTAGCGTTCAAACCGGTTCCGCTCACAGCGGCAATTCCAGCGCCCATGTAGTTGCGGACATTGTCAACGTGTGTAAGTCCTGCATCCACACTTCCCGTACGGATTTTGGCCTCGGCAAGCATCAGCTGGTTCTCCTCATAGCTACCTGCCAGATAAACCTCATATTCACCAACATTTTTGTTACCATAGACATAAACGCCGTTCATACCGTTACCTCCGTCAATCTGGGCATAACGGGTGCTGAATGTAGCTACCATGCCGTAGGGGTCACTTTCAAAATTATTGTCAAAACGTTTGTCTCCGGCCTTGAAATTCTGGATGAACCGCTCGCCGATTTTGAAGGTAGCAGGCGATGAAGGTCCGGAAGCCTGCGCAGATACGTTTCCGGTTGCTGCCGACATGAATCCATTCACTTCCGCGCTTCTGCCGGTAAATACCTTGTCACCCACCTTGATACCATCATTGGCATAGGCCAGAATCTGGTTCCAATCTGCAGGAGTGATACTTTCCATGGAAGATCCGGTGATGGTTGCAGAAGGATTGTTATTTACAAATGGACTTAATTTGTTTACAAGGATGTTCCTTGCCAGAAGGGTGTTGATGTTCCGCTTCCACTCTTCCGGTGACAAGATTCCACCGTTCCCCACCTGGCAGAAAGAAGGGATCAGCCTGCCAAGTACATCGGAGTAAGCCGTATTACCCGCAGTAATGCCATTAAGGATTTCCTTGCACTTGTTGTAATTGGAGTTGGATTCGGCGATGATATCCTTGTATGACTTGTAGTTGCCATTGGTTGAATTCGGCTGATCAACAATCAGTCCTGCATAATACTGTGAACCGATGTTAGCGTAGGCCCACCCTTTCCAGAAATAGCAGAATGCACGTATGGTGTTCTTTTTGGTAGTAGCGTCGCCGCTGTAAGAAACCTTGTCAACAAGCCCCAGTACACTGTTACAGGCATTGTTCAGCTGGTACATGCTGGTCCATATGTACAGAAAAGGATTATTTCCCTGACTGCTGGAAGGCCGATTATTATTGGTTCTAAGGACTGTCCGCATGGGGGCATCGTTGAGAACCGGCTGGGTTGATCCCGGAACCAGCGTGTAGGCGTCAGGGATGTTTACGATGTTGACAATCTGATTGGCTGCCTCTGCTGAGAGCATATCACCCAACAATTCACTGTAACCGAAGGGCAGTGAGGCATAGCTGTTGCCCAGCCAACCGAGGTCTCCGCTTCCGATGCCGTTCAGGTAAACACCGCCGGAAGTGAGTGCGATAAGTCCGTTCTCGTCCTTAACATTGTCGTTCACCGTCGGTTGGTTGGGATTGCCGACATTCAAATCTTTCTTGCATGACAGCAGCAATGCTGCGGGCATCAATGCAACGAAAAGCAATTTGGTTATAGGTTTCATATACTTTTTTTTAAACTTTAAAATTTAGAATCCGACGTTCAGGCTGATCTGGTAAGAGCGGATGTTGGGCAATGTACTGTGGTCGATTCCCCTTTCGAAAGAGGAATTGGCCGGACCGGAATTGATTTCAGGATCGAATCCGGTATACTTCGTAGCCGTCAGCACATTACGTCCGGTGAATACCAGTTGCAGTTTGCGGAAAGCAGGAATCTTGGCCACTTTGGCGATATCGAAGCCCAAAGAGATGTTCCGGAGGCGAAGGAAAGAAGCATCCTCGTAGAAATAATCCTTGGTGGCGTTGTTGCCCGGACCGTTGGGGGCATTACCCAAGCCATAGTATGCGCTTCCGTGGTAGGCTGTGTAGGCAGCGGTTTGGCCATTGATGGTAACCTGCTTGTCGAAATCTCCATGGATACCGTCCCGATACATCCACTCCTTGGTCTGATTGTACAAATGGCTGCCATACACCCAGTCGAACTGGAAGCCGAAAGTCAGGAAGTCCTTGTAGGTGAACCCGTTGATGAACGACATGAAGAATTTGGGATTGGGATCGCCGATGAAGCCGGCCTCATCCGAAAAGTAAATGGCTTTGGTAGCTGTATCGACTACGCGACCATCAACAATCTGGTAAGCACCTTGTCTTTCAACAGGAATGAATGGTGTCTTATCCTCACGAAGTTGGTTGACGCTTGTCAATGCCTTGTAACCGAATATCTGTCCGATAGGCTGTCCGGCAATCAGCTTCAGCTGTGTGCTTCCTGCTGAAGCGGTGAAAGCGGCAACGTCTCCGTCCACACGATCAACAATGGAACGGGCCTTGCTGAAATTGACAGTAAAGTCCCATCCAAAATCCTTTGATTTGTATACAGGCATGTTCAACTGTGCCTGGATACCGCTGGAAGACATGTCTACCGCATTTTTCAACTGGCTGGAACCACCTGTGGAGAGCGCCACACTCACGTTGGTGATCACGTCTATGCTCTTGCGCTTCCAATAGGTGAACGATCCGTTGAAGGCGCTGAACCATTTTCCTTTGGCACCATTCAGGCTGAAGTCGAAGCCGAACTCGGTTTCCTTGGTCCTTTCCACCTTGATTTCCGAGTTTTTAAGTGATGACTGGAAAGAATAAGCCAGCGAACCGCCGAGGTTACCGGGGTTGATACCGGGGTAACGTGCACCGAAGGGGGGCTGAATACCGGCCTCGCCATAGGCAGCGCGCAGTTTCAGGTAAGAGACGGTATTACCGATTTTCTTGTCCTTGATGAAATCAAATGCAGCAAGATTGACATAGCCGTTCACATGCGGGAACGTGAAATTCAATCCGTCGCCGAAGTTAGAAGACCAGTCGGTACGGAAACCACCGCTAAGACCGCCCCAATCACCGAACTGGAACTGCTGATCGAGCAAGTAGCCATAGGTGGTGAAGGGTTCATAATAGTCGAAAGCCACATTGATAGAACCGGCTGATTGGAAATTGATGGGGGGATTCAGCGGCAATCCGACACCATATGTATCATATTCGCGATATACGTTCTTCCTGTAGTCGTAGGCAAGCAAGGTGGTTGACTTGAGCGGGAAATTGACTTTGAAATCGCGCTGCAAATCGAAACGGAACGTGGCGGAAGTGAGCAGATTCTGGTAGGTGTTGTTGTATTGGTAATTGATAATTTCTCCTTTCTCATCAGGAGCATAAACACCTACCCAAGTACCATTGTCAAAAGTGCTCACGTTATTGCTCTGATTGGCAAAAGTCCACTTGGCATTTTCATTGCGGTAGCTTATGCCGTATTTGGCGTCGAGTTCCACCCACTTGTTCACCTGATAGTTCAGATTCAGGCTTTGAACAACCTCCACTTTATTGTCGTTTCCTGTACCGTATTGCTTATAATAGTAGGGATTCGATGTGTTCACACTGAGGAAGCCGGCGTTCAGGTAGTTGGAATAGTTACCATCAGGCTGCTTGTAGGCCAAATCGAAGAAAGGTGATGTATTCAAAAAACCATAAACACCGCTGGCATATCCTGAGGCCAGGGAAGATGTCTGGTCACCATATCCATAACCGGTTCCACCGGGACCACCCAGCAGGGGGGTCATGTTGTTCTTGGTATAGATGACCTGTGTAGTGCTCCTGAACTTCAGCCCTTTGAAGAGTTCTGTACCCAAATTGAGGGTGAGATTGGTTCTGTTCAACTTACCGTTTTTCAGGATGGGCGACTCATTGACCGTATTGGAAACGCTGAAATTGTAATCGGATTTATCGCCACCGCCGGAAACAGAGATATTGTTGTTTAGTGTATAACCCTTCTGGAATACCTGGGAGAAATGATCGTAAAACTTCAGATTGGCATTGTAGGGCTGGTTATTGATGTTCCTGGGACCAAGGATGGCCATACGGCTTGCAGCAGCTCCAGATCCATCCAGATTCCGACCAAAGCGATACGAGATGGTAGGCATAGTACCATCATCATTTATGACTACAGGTAATCCTGAAGCTGCGCCAAGGATATTTCCGTTAGCATCGGTCTTATAAGGATGGAACTTTGATTTTTGAACTTTGCCCACATTCAAAAACTCATTGCTGGAATAGCTGGAAGAAAAATCAATGCGCGCAGTCCCTTTCTTTCCCTTCTTGGTGAAAATCTGGATAACTCCGTTGGCACCCTGGGCACCGTAGATGGTTGCAGAAGCCGCGCCCTGCACCACTTCCACCCGGTCGACGTTGGACAGATCAAGGGAGTTGAGATCAACACCGCTCACCTGTACACCATCAACAAGAATCAGGGGCTTGGTTCCCCCGAGGGAGTTGATACCACGCAGAACGATATTCACCGGATCACCGGGGTTACCGCTCACCGAGGAAATCTGGGCACCCGGAATCTTACCCACCAAGGCCTGGTCGATAGATGCCGTGGGCGCTTGGGGCAGTTTGTCGGCCGTGATGGACTCAACGGAGATACCCACCCTGCGTTTGCTGGTGGCTACACCCGTACCGGTTACTACTACCTCGGAAAGCGCCTTGGGATCCTGTACCATTTTGATATCCAACAAGCCGGAACCCGCATCAACCTTGACGGTTTGGGCGGTATGCCCGACATCGGAAATGTCGATGGTGGAACTTGACTTGGTCTTCAGGGTGAAGGTACCGTCGGCTCCGGTGGTGGTGGTAACGTTTTCACCGCGGGCCTTCACGGTGGCCCCTGCAATCGGCGAACCGTCTTTCGAATCGGTAACCCGACCGGTGATGACACGCTGGGCCATCAGTGTGGCTGTACTCAGAACAAATACAGCAACCAATAGTGCAATTTTTCTCATAATTGATGTTTGATTTTCAGTTAGTTGAAATCAGTTCCGAAGAGGGAACACTAATCGTAGACAAAGGAATGTTAAATTTTGCTGCTTTGCAAAAAATATCTGAACAATTTTAAAATGCAATCAGATGTAATTTTTAATAACCTGTAACCATTTGTCTTAAATTAAGTTAGAGTCGTTGTTAGACCATTTTAAGCTGAAATCACCCGATAGGGTAAAAGTTTTCCCTAAAGTCCAGGAAGACAGTAAGAACGGATTTTAAAATTTGATCTATGAGGTCCTGCTAAAAAACCAAGGTTCCAAAAGAGGAGAATCGCACAGTTTCTGTGTTAAGTAAACATTAATCATCACCGGCAACCGAAGTTCGCCCCTCAATACCCTATTTTTGCCCAAATTCGAACTATGGGGCTCAATTCCATCCTCAAGATTTTTCTGCCCAAGGACCGGGTTTTTTTCCAGCTGTTTGAAAATGTGGCCTCCGAACTGGTGAAAATGGGGGAAAAACTCAAACTGGTGGTGCATGAAACCGATTTCGAAAAACGGGCCAAGCTGATCCGCGACATCGAGGACATGGAGCATGTGAACGATGAACTCACGCACAACATCTTTACCGAACTGGGCAAGAATTTCATCACCCCCTTCGACCGGGAAGACATCCACTACCTGGCCACGGCCCTCGACGACATCGCCGACTATATCTACGCATCCGCCAAAAAAATCAATTTCTACCGGGTCAACCCCAACGATGCCGGCTTCCAGAAAATGGCCGAACTCATCGCCCAGGGCTGCGTGCAGGTCAACCATGCCGTCACCGAATTGCGCAGCATGAAGAACATGCGCAAAATCACTGATGCTTTAGTGGCCATCAACAGCATTGAAAACCAGGCCGACGATATTTTCGACCTAAGCATCGACAAGCTGTTCGCCACCGAACCCGATGCCAAGGAAGTCATCAAGAAACGCGAGATTTACCAGGTGATGGAACTGGTGACCGACAAATGCGAAGACGCGGGCAATGTGATCGAATCTATCATTGTGAAATACGCCTAACCCCGGAGCGCCCAAAACGCCTCCTCTCCCGACCATGACCCTGCTTGTTGTAATCGTCATACTCGCCCTCATCTTCGATTATATCAACGGTTTCCACGATGCGGCCAACTCCATCGCCACCATCGTTTCCACCAAAGTGCTCACCCCCTTCCAGGCCGTGGTATGGGCCGCATTCTTCAACTTCGTGGCCTATTTCATCTTCCAGGACCATGCCGTGGCCAATACCATCGGAAAATCGGTACATGCCGAATACATCACGCTGCCGGTGATTCTTGCGGGATTGCTGGCTGCCATATTCTGGAACCTGATTACCTGGTGGTACGGCATCCCTTCCTCCTCTTCGCATACCCTGATCGGCGGATTTGCCGGTGCCGCCATCACCCATGCCGTGGTTACCAAAGGATTCACTCCATTAAGCGCCATCGTTGAAATCAAAAAGATCACCGAAATCATCCTGTTCATTTTTCTTGCGCCCATTATCGGTATGATCATCTCCATCTTCATCACCGTGGTCACCATCATGCGCAACACCTGGGCCCGGCTGGCCATCATCGGTGTTACCACCCTCATCACCTGGTTCCTGTTCGCGCATTTCGAACAGGTGAAACTGAAAGAAAACATGGCACGGTACTACCGGATAGAAGCGCTGAAAAAGGAGGCCGAAAAAGACAATTCAAAACAGGCCGACTATGGTTTGGCGCTTGAGCGGTACAACAAATCCTCGTCTTTGCTTGGATTGTACAAACAGGAAGGAGCCGAAGCCCTTGCTGCCAGAATGAAAAGCGAGACCGATCCGCAACTGAATCAAACAGCTGTGGTCAAGGCCCTGAAAAAAGCCGATAACTCAATAATCTGTTACAGCATCATGGGCATCATCGCCATTTTTGTACTCACCTATATTTATGTCGAACAGTTGAAAACACCAAATGCCTACCGCACGGCCAACATGTTCAAGAAGTTACAGCTGGTTTCCTCAGGCGCCTTTAGCATCGGGCATGGTGGCAACGATGCGCAGAAAGTGATGGGCATTATCGGTGCCGCATTTGTGGCGTACAACAGCAGTCACTACCCCGATGTGAGCACAGCGTTGAAGGAACTGACCTGGGTGCCGCTGGCCTGCTATACCGCCATCGGACTGGGCACCATGAGCGGCGGATGGAAGATTGTAAAAACCATGGGGACCAAAATCACCAAAGTGACGCCGCTGGAAGGCGTGGCCGCCGAAACTTCAGGCGCACTCACACTTTTTATGACCGAGCAAATGGGCATACCCGTAAGCACCACCCACACCATCACCGGATCCATCATCGGCGTGGGTGCTACCAAACGACTCAGCGCCGTACGCTGGGGGGTAACCTACAACCTGCTCTGGGCCTGGATCCTCACCATTCCGGTCAGCGCGGTTTTTGCCGCCATCGCATACGGCCTTGTTTCCATCTTCCTTTGAACCGGTTGAATGCTCTGGAGCCGGCCAAGCCCTCATATTTGTCGTATTTTAGCCGGGTTCAAACAAAATGCCCTTAGAAAATACCGATCATCAACCAACACGAACAAACACCGAATGAAAAAAATACTGGTTACCGGCGGATGCGGCTATATCGGCAGCCATACGCTGGTGGATCTGATTGAGAACGGTTATGAGGTAGTCTGCGCCGACAACCTGTCCCGCAGCAGCAAGGCCATCATACGCGGGGTGGAACAGATCACCGGAAAACAGGTAAGGAACTATGCGGTGGATCTTTGCAACAAGGAAGCCGCCCGTTCCATCTTCCAGGAACAGGCCGACATCTCCGGAATCATCCACTTTGCCGCATACAAGGCCGTCGGAGAGAGCGTGGAGCAACCACTGCTCTATTACCGCAACAATCTGGATTCGCTGATGAACCTGCTGGATTGTGCGCTGGAATTCAAGGTGCCACACTTCGTTTTTTCCTCTTCCTGCACCGTATATGGTAATCCAGATTCGATACCGGTGACGGAAACTTCGCCCCTGAAACCGGCGGAATCGCCCTATGGCGCCACCAAGCAGATGGGGGAAGCCATCGTACGCGATACCACCTCGGCGCATGGCCTCAAAGCTATCCTGCTGCGGTACTTCAATCCCGTGGGCGCACATCCCTCCAATAAGATCGGGGAAGTACCCATCGGCAAACCGGCCAACCTGGTGCCGGCCATCACACAAACCGCCATCGGCAAATTACCGGAGATGAAGGTGCACGGTACCGATTACGAAACCCGCGACGGAAGCTGTGTGCGCGACTACATCCATGTATCCGACATTGCCCATGCCCATACCCTGGCGCTGAACCATTTGCTGGGCAACAAGTTGCACAATCACTGCGATGTATTCAACCTGGGTACCGGCAACGGCTACACGGTATTGGAAGTGATCCACGCCTTCGAAAAAGTTAGCGGCGTAAAACTCAATTTTTCCACCGGGCCGCGCCGCTCCGGCGACATCGTGGCCATCTATGCCAACAACAACAAGGCCCGAACGGAACTGGGCTGGATACCCCGATATAACCTCGACCAAATGATGGAAACCGCCTGGCAATGGGAAAAGAGCCTGCAGTCCGGCATCTGAAAAAATTAACCCTAAACACACAAGTACAACGCTATGCCCTTACAGGAAATCCAGGTTACCGGAAAAAAAGACACCCGCAGCGGATTTGGCGATGGGATTGTGCAAGCCGCCGAAAAGAACGAACGCATTGTGGCGCTGACGGCCGATCTCATGGGCTCGCTCAAACTGAATGAATTTGTGAAACGGTTTCCCGATCGCTACATCCAATGCGGCATAGCCGAAGCGAACATGATGGGCGTAGCCGCGGGTCTCACCATCGGCGGGCAGATTCCCTACACCACCACCTTCGCCAATTTTTCCACCGGGCGCGTGTACGACCAGATCCGCCAGTCGATCGCCTACAGCGGAAAGAACGTGAAGATCTGCGCCAGCCATGCCGGCCTTACGCTGGGTGAAGACGGGGCCACCCACCAGATCCTGGAAGACATCGGACTGATGAAAATGCTGCCTGGTATAACCGTGGTGGTTCCGGCCGACTACGAACAAACCAAGGCCGCCACTATCGCCATCGCCGACCATACAGGCCCGGTCTATCTTCGATTCGGACGACCGGCCTGGCCCATATTCACCAAGCCGGAAGACTTTATACTCGGAAAGGCCCAGTGGTTTTCGGAGGGGAGCGATGTAAGCCTCTTCGCCTGCGGGCATCTAGTTTGGCAGGCTATTGAAGCCGGAAAGATGCTGGAAGAAAAAGGCATCAGCGTGGCTGTCATCAACATCCATACCATCAAACCCATCGACCGCGAATCTGTGCTGCGTTCCATCCGAAAAACAAACTGTGCGGTCACCTGCGAAGAGCACAACATCATCGGCGGGCTGGGCGACAGCATCGCGCAGATTGCGGCCGGCAGCCACCCCATACCCATCGAATACATAGGCACCAACGATACCTTCGGCGAAAGCGGAAAACCCGACGAACTGCTGAAAAAGTACGGACTGACTCCGGAACATATCGTAGCCGCCGCGGAGAAAGTCATGGCCAGAAAAAAATCCTGAGGACAAGGCAAACCGCGGGCGATTAAACCCGGAGAAGAAATACCGGTCTTAACGGCACAAGATCCATATCCCCGACCCGCATGCAGGAACTCGACAGCGATACCGACTTGTTGCAATCGTTCAGGAATCCTGATACGCGGGAGCAGGCCTTCACGGCCATCATCCGGAAATACCAGGAAAAACTCTATTGGCATATCCGCCGCATGGTGATTGTGCATGAAGATGCCGATGATGTGCTGCAGAACCTGTTCATCAAGGTATGGAGGGGGCTCGATCAGTTCCGGGAAGACAGCCGTCTCTACACCTGGCTATACCGCATCGCCACCAACGAAAGCCTCACCCATCTCGATCAGAAAAAACGGAAAACCACCCAAAGCATTGGTGAGGAGGAAGGACTAAGCAACCAATTGAGGGCCGAACCGAACTTCGATGCCAACCGGGCCGAATGGAAGCTGCAGCTGGCCATACAGCAACTTCCTGAAAAACAGCGGCTTGTCTTCAACCTGCGCTACTACGAGGAGATGCCTTATCAGGAAATGAGCCGGATACTCGACACCAGCGAGGGGGCCCTGAAAGCCAGTTACCATCATGCCGTAAAAAAAATTGAAGATTATATCCTGAACCATTAAACCAAATCCGGCAGCAACTGTCGTAATAATTGCAGAACGGGTTTTAGTCAGTTGCCGGATTCCTTGAACGAAGAATAATCATGAAGCGAAGCGCAGACATACAGGAAGAGTTGGAGCAAATCAGCCGATCGGTTGCCGGCATTCCAACTGCCGAAGTGCTGCAGATACCGGAGGATTATTTCTCATTACTGGCTGAAAAGACGCTGCGGAATATCCATCCCGACACTGCAATTGGGCAGGTGCCTGCCGGATATTTTGAAGGACTTGCCGGTTCGGTTTTGCAGCGAATTGCAGCAGCGGAAAAAGATTCCGAACACCTGCTGAATGGCGACAGTATTCTTCCTGCACCGCTTGAAGTACCTGCGGATTATTTTGAAACGTTTTACACACGGATCCGAAGCCGGATCGGAGAAGAAAAAGCCACGATACACGGAGGTCGGTTGATTTCATTGCGGACACCACAGGTATTCCGCTATGCGGCTGCAGCGGCATTGATGCTTATTGTCAGCCTAAGTGTGTATCGTTTTGCAGACAAGCGTTCTTCCAACGACTTACCGGCTAAGGATCTGGACCAAACCATAAAGCTGGGCCGTCAAATGGATCAGAAACAGTTTACGGAGCAGCTTGAAACGCTGAGTGATGACGATATCCTTGCCTACCTCGAAAAACATGGAACCGCCCAGGATGTTGCCATGCTGGGTTCGGATCTGGAAAGCGGGGAAATTCCGTCGGCGGAAGAATATATCACGGAAGACAATGTGCTTGACCGTATTCTGGAATCCGCAACAACACAGGAGGAACAGAAAAACTGAACCCGGAAAACAAAAAAGAAATTCAACCAAACACGTGAACATGAAAAAGCTGATCCCTTTTTTATTGCTCCTGATTAGTTCCAGCCTTATGGCTCAGGCGCAGGATGATGCGAAACAACCCGACCGCGAAAAAAAGATGCAGGATATCGAAGCCCTGAAGGTGGCTTTCCTGAGCCGCGAGCTCGAGCTTTCACCCGAAGATGCGCAGAAGTTCTGGCCGGTCTACAACCAGTACAATAAGGAACTGACCACGGCCTACCAGCGTAATGAAAATGTCATTGACCGTGAAGAAAAAGTACTAGAGGTCAGAAAGAAATATAAAGGCCAGCTCAGTTCGGTACTCGGCGAACAGCGTATGAACCGCATGTTCAATGCCGAAGGACGTTTCCATCAGGTACTCATCAACGTGATGCGCAGACAGAAGCAGATGAGGAGGCCCGGCGGCCGGGAAGATGGGCCGGGTAGGCCCGGAAGACCCGATGGACCCGGACGCTTCGGGCTCCGCCGTCCCGGAGGGCGGCCGATTTGATAACTGCAAGTGGGTATTCTGTCGCATCTGACAGAAAGGCTAAGTGTTAAATGTTAAATGTTGAATTGGATTTCCGGGGAGAAAAAAAGTCACGTCGCTAAAAGGTCGGGATGCCGGCTGCGCCTAATGCCGATTGGATATCTATAGTGGACCAATAATATTGGCCCAAACAGCTATCACATCGGCATTATACGGGAAAATT
>CAZZLI010000078.1:0-13548 GCA_964655055.1 uncultured Ferruginibacter sp. | reverse complement strand
ATATCCGCATCAAGTAATAATACTTTTTTACCAGATGGCATTGAATATAAATAATGAAACTTAGCACCACTCCATCCCATTTTCTCTATTCCCAAATCCAACACTTTTACACCAAAAACCTTTTGTAAATTAGTAGTATTAAAATCACCATTCCCCCTATCCTTTACCAATTCGATAGCAATAAGGGGATAAAAATACCTGATACTGGCAATACAAATTTTAGCTAAGTAAAAATCTTTTTTATTGCAACATACCACAATTGTTAATTCCGATATTCCCATACAATTCTCTTACTTTAATTCTTCCAGAAGCTTTGCTGATTAAGCTTCCAAATTTATAATACTACCAGCCAGGTGATATTTTCTTTTCCTTTTGTAATGCAGTAGTTTCTTATCCTTACAATTTAAGATGATCTCAACAAAATCTCCTATCCTATTCTTATAATATACCCATCCGATATTGTATTGCTGCTGGAAGACCCGCTGCACTGAGGTGTCAGATAAAATAATGCCATTGCCGGAAAGAAGGTAAGCCAATATTTTATTGGCAAAACAATAGTTTCTGTTGCGAGGGATATCGAATTCTGTTGCTAATCCCACTTCAAAACCTGACGAATATGTGATAAAAGCTCGGGCTGAATAATTTCTGCAATATGGATATTGGGCAACAATTCATGCGCTTGTAAACGAATATAATTCATTGTAGAAGGTTCAACTCTTCACTAAGTATTACTAAGGAGGCTATAAAAGCATCATATTTATACGACTGCGAAACAAAACATTTGGATGACGAAAATAACTTTTTTACCAATTTGGCACTTCTCCTCCGCTCGTTCATATAAGCAGTTACCTGTTCCTATAGGTCATCAACATTATTCAAACGCATCTCTTAGACAGGGCTTGCTTTTACATCTTGGTTTAGATACTCATCCGTATTTAGTTCAGGACTATAAAGGGGCAGATATTCAATCGATATCCGAGACTTATTCTGCGCAAATTAATCAAACACTATCTTCTTGGGTGCTGGAAGATTATCCACGATTAAAATTATTCTCTGCGTACAAAATTTCACGAGGCGCTTTTAAAAGTCAAAGAATTTTTCCGAATTAATACTTTTACATAAGAAAGAATCATGAAATAGAATATTCATACACCGATTAATTATGTATAGAAATGTTGCGAAAACACCTCCTTCCCCACCCCGCTTTCCCCGTTGATGAGTACGCTCAGATCGGTGGCGGCTACCTGTACGGCCACGTGAAGCGCGTGATTGAGTTCAGGCGCGTTTCCAATGATGCCGAATCGGTTTTTGATGGTTTGAAGATCCATGGTCGACAAATTTCTTGACTATGATAAAATTACGTCATAAGGTTTTGAACTATGAAGATTATGCTGCCAACCCTACCAATCAATGAAAAATGGACCACAAAAAAGCGAATAGGGATAGTCCGAAAGCCAGTAAGATCAGCGCCAACTCCAGGAACCGACCCTTCGGATTCGTAATGATCGGGGTGGTTGTGCGCAAGGTGTCTTTCACATGTTCATGCGGGATGGCTACTGCAATGGCCATATCATCGGTATGGGTGATGGAAAGCCGGAAGCCCTGAATCACGGGTTTCCCGGAGGGAAGATGACCGATTGACAGTTGGCTGAAGGGCGTGTTGATCAATCGGTTGTCGGCTTTGATCATGGCTTCTTTTGCCGCAAATAGTCCGGCGAAAGAAGTAAGCGGATTGCGCTGCAGCTGGCACCAGGCAATTTCGGTCGGCGAAAAATTCATGCGGTAAAATTCGTCCTGACGGAAATCGGCTGCCTCTTCAAAATCGGCTATGGGCTGGGCATCGATCCCAATGCTGTATTCATCATGCGGGCGGGGACTTCCTACCCCTCTCGGCATGCCATCATCTTTTTTCAATACCTCCGACTTTTCAGGTGATTCAACTGAAAATCTTTTCAGCAAGTCCCCAAACGTTTGTATGCCCCAATAGTCGTTCACCACAAAGCCCGCGCCGGCCAGTTTGGCGTACATCCGGTGCAGGGTGATGGAACTTGCTACTGCCCTACGCCCGATGGGAGTTTGCTCATTGACCTGGCCTGGATTCAATTTGATAAAAGGCGCTATGACCGAGATGATTTCTTCCCTCATTCAAAAACCTTTAAAGCAACTTTGACAGATGTAGGCTTCCTCTCCGACCGGCGTGATGCAGCGGGCAAATCCGGAATCACCCAAATCTTCCTTCAGCGATTTCAAGCATTTGAAACAGGTGATATCCGGAACCGAGATGGCGTGTTCGGATTGGTAGGATTCCAGCCGTTCTTTCAATTCGGTAAGAAAACCGGCAGCCCGCTTGCCCTCGGTGATGCGGTGGTCGAATGTAAGACTCAACACGCATCTGCCAAGCCGGGCGTCGATGGCTGAAATGCCCAGTATCGCACTGTTCAAGGCATTAACCAGAGGCTTGAAGAGGAAAATCCCTTCACCCGACAAATCGGTAATGGTGAATGTGATATCCGTCAGGTCTCCGAGTTCAAGCCGGTTATCGAGATATGATTCCGAAAGTCGCAAGATCTCCGACTCGATTTCCCGAATGGATTTCTTGTCGATATTCCGCAAATTCAGCACTTTGAGCCCCTGCTCGATGTCGATGGCGAAACCTATATTGACATCACGGTAACAGGCAACCGCATCCCCGGTGAAATAGGCGTTCAATTCGGAATATACAGGCAAAAGCCTCGATACTTCGAAGGCCACCACGGGAAGCAGGCTGTTTTTGAGAAGCTCCAATGATGTATTCAGATGCTCCGTCAATCCACGGGTTTCCACCAGCGTATGTAGGGTGCTTGTAAGACCAGTATGTTGAACCTGGCTCAGGTATTCGATTTCCCTTTTCTTGTTGGCGGATAACGGAATCAGTTCAAACCGCTCCTTTTCGGCCTGCAGCAAAGAGACTTTACCTGACATTCGCGCATCCCCGTTTTCTGTACCACCTGTCCGATTGCCCAGCAGTTGCTCCACATCCATGCGGCTGACCAGTTCCAACCCGGCAAAAGCTTCCTTATCCAGCCCATGTCGCTTGATGAGTTCAAGCGCCGCCCTGGAGAAAACGGTTTCACCAGTCCATTTTTCACGGATTGGCTCCGAGTTTTGGGACTGAACCGATTTTGAGGGCGGGTTTATGTCCTTTTTTTCCTCCGGAATTTCGGAGACATCTCCATAAATCGATGCCACTACAAAATTGACCGGATACTCTTTTCCGGCCAGACAATTGTAACCGATGAACCCGGCTGTATCGGCCACCACGTCGTAGGTTGTTTTGGACGTTTCGAACACCAGCACGATGTCGCCCTTTTTCACGGCTGCACCCTGATCAAAACAACGGGAAACCACGATAAGGTGTGTGTCGTTGACGGAGAGCAGCGGAACTTTTATCTCGGACCCGGTTGGCATTTCAGCAAAAATATTGTTTTAATTCAGCGATAATCCTGTCTCTGCCCGGCAAGACCTCGTTTTCCAGACTCTTGACCGAAGGAATAGGAACGGGTAGCGCACCGATTCTTTTTGCCAGAAAGGGGATATTCATTTTTTCAGCCAGTTGGGCGATGACTTCCGAGCCAAATCCCGAAAACAGGCTTCCCTCTTCTAAGATAGCGATCCGGCCTGTGCGGGCAACCGAGGCCGCCAGGAGATTGATTGGAATCTCCGACAGACAGGTCGGCACAATGAGTTCCGGTTTCAAATCGGTTTCAGAAAATATTTGCTCAAGCAGGCCGTGGACTATGTCAGACATGCCACCGTAAGCCAGCAGTGTGATATCGGGCTTTGATATCCGTGGGCTTATGCGTACTA
This sequence comes from uncultured Ferruginibacter sp., assembly GCA_964655055.1. GTDB lineage: Bacteria > Bacteroidota > Bacteroidia > Chitinophagales > Chitinophagaceae > Ferruginibacter. Next base: position 9,702 of record CAZZLI010000078.1, on the reverse strand, counting down.
CAGGAAATCCAACAGCTGTTTTTTCGTAAATGAATGCAGGAAATTGAAGTTGCAGCAGTTTCTTCCCGTAATCAATCTTGTTTTCGATAACAATCACCGGCCCCCTTTCCTCCAGAATTTTTTTGTAAACCGAATCCGGGTCGATGAAGGTGTTCAGGGCAATCACCACAACGTGGTCGATGCCTAGTAAAAATTTGTCAAGCGTCTGCGAATGGGTAGGGCCGTATCCCCTTCTTCCGCCCATAGGCGTGCGGATTACAATCGGACAGTCGACCTGCTTGTTGAACATGTGATGGAACTTGCTGGCATGGTTCACCACCTGGTCGAAAGCCAGGGTGATGAAATCGCCGAACATGATTTCAACAAAGGGCTTGAATCCGTTCAAGGCTAGTCCGTTGCCGATGCCGGTAATGGCCGCCTCTGAAATAGGCGTGGAGAAAACCTGATGCGGCGCGATATCCGAAAGGTCGCGGGCCACTTTGAAGGCGCCGCCATAGGGCGACAAAACGTCTTCGCCCAGGAACAGCAGTTGCCGGTTTACCGCCATCACAGTCCGGAAAAAATGATTGATGCGTTCCACCAGGCGCTGATTCAACGGCCCAAGGACCTGCCATTCCGGTTCAACGGATTCTGTATTTGCATGGTCATCGTAATATTCAGTCAAAGGCAGTTCATCCTGCGCAAGTATGTTTTCAACGATGCTGTCCACCTCCCGTTCGATAGTTTCCACATAACGGGAAAAATAGCCGGAAGACTCCTGGCTGAAACGGCTCAGAAAATCACGCTTCCGATAACGCTCAATCTCTTCCGGATCGCGGTCATCGTCACCCTTGGAATGTGGATTCAACCGATAGGTCTCCACCAGAAAAAATCCCGGCTTGCCTGAGTTCCGAACCCGACCAATGGCCTCTTTTCCTGCATCCATCAGGTCATCAGGTTGCTCGGTACTGCCTGTCCACGTTTGAATGCCGAATGCCTCGGCGCGCAGGCGGATATCACCGGCCAGATTTACCGACTGGGGTGTGGACTGGGCATAAAAATTATTTTCACACACAATCAGCAGCGGGATTTCCCATTTGCTGATGATGTTGAGTGTTTCGTACAATACCCCCTCTCCCAGTGTGCCGTCGCCGATGAATACGATACCGATGCTGTCGTTGCCCTTGAGTTTGTTACCAAGGGCGTAACCGGCGGCAACAGGTACAATTCCACCCTGAACTCCATTCGAGTAAAAATTACCCCTGCACAAGTGCTGGCTGCTGCCAATACCGCCGCAGGTTCCCGAGGCCTTGCCCAGCAGTTCGGCCATGAGTCCCTTCACATCTCCGGTGAAGGCAATATAGTGGCCATGACAACGATGGTTGCTGAACACAAAATCGGTTTTGCGCAGCTGGCCGGCAAAGGCAAGCGCGGAAAATTCCTGCCCGACGCAGGTATGGACGGTTCCGTTGAGCTTTCCCTCCGAGAACAGTTTCAGAAACTTCTCCTCTACAGCACGGATAGTCAGTGCCTGTTTGATATGACGGTGATGTACTGAACTCAGTATATTCATCCGGATGTTTTCATGCCCACGGCATATTGTGATTTGATCTGTAAAAAGAAGCGTTCAAAATAACGGTAGGATAGTGCGGAAATCAACACCGTAAAAAACAGGAGGCAGATCTGATAGAAGATTGCAAATTGTGTAGCAGAAAACAAGTTCAGGGCAAAGATTCGGGGACTCATCAGACGTAACAGATAATCAACCAGCATGTGATACATGTAGATGCCGTAGGAGATGGTACCAAGATAAGAAAGCATAGGGCTTTCAAGACTGATGAGTTTTCGTGAGACAGACGATACGTTCAATATCAGCAGACCATAAAGAATACAAAGTCCGACACGACCCGGCAGTCCGGTCTCAACCCTGGAACTAAATACAAAATGCCATACGAGGCAAATCAATACGATTGCCTGAAACCATTTTCGGGCCAGCAGCGAACGATCATAGGTGTCCCTGCCAAAAAAGAGCAGATATCCGAAAAGGCTGCCTATGGCCATAGCATAGAATTTTTGTGTCAGAAAAAAGCTGTTCCAGGTTTTGGGTAGGCATAGCAGGCGGTAATAGACAACACCATAGGCTATCGTGGATAAAAACAAAAACACCACGATGCCTGGCAACAGGTACTTACGGACATATTTTACGAATGGGGCCCAAAACAGGTAGAACTGCTCCTCCACCCCGATAGACCATAGGGGATTCAGGATTCCGACTGCAAAATTTGCGGACATATAGTTTGGCATGAAACAGAGATAAAGGAGCAAGCCTTTCCACCAGTTGAATGCCAGGAACGAATGACCGTACAAACGGGGATAGACCACACCAAGTAAAACAAAACCTATGGCAACAATAAAAAAATAGAGTGGCCAGATGCGAAAAACCCGGCGCAGGTAAAACTTTTGTACCGATACGGTCCCGGTGTTGCTGATTTCACTGATAAGCAGCCATGTTATGAGGAACCCGGACAGCGTAAAGAAGAATTCCACGGCATCGCCACCCCGGTTGAAAAACGCATAAGGGCTCACTTCCGAAACGCCCAATTTGACCAAAGCAATGTGCCCATGCGAGACGACCACAAAGAAAGCGGCGAAGAACCGCAGGGCGTTCAATCCGGGCAACAACGAAGCGCCGCTTTTCATCAGGTGATTGTACGTGTCAGGACCGGTACGGCCGGATTGCCTTTATATATGGTATAAGCCCTGAGATCCGATTCGGCTACCGAATTGATGCCTAAAATGGCATGTGTATGGGCATGAACGCCCCCGTAGACTACCGCCCGGGCGCCAATCCATACTCCCTCTTCCAAAATAATAGGCTGTGATATGAAATCGAAGGTTGATTTTGTATGGTCATGACTGCCGGTAAGTAGTAAACAGCCCTGCGACAGTGTTACGCTTCTACCGATGGTGATTTCGGACAGATTGTCAATCCAGCATTCTTCCCCTATCCATACATGGTCTCCAATCTCCAATTTCCAGGGGTACTTGACATTTACTCCGGGTTTTATTACGACACCGGTACCGACCCTTGCGCCGAAAAGGCGCAGCAGGAATCGCTTAAGCCCGGAGCTGAGGTTCCAACCAGATTTGAAAAAAATCAGGTTGGTGAAATACCACAATATCCGGATCAGCACTCCGGCGCCGGGTTGGTGTGTAGTCCGGTACTTGGAATTGTCGACTGTCCGTACGTTATTCATGCAAATAATGATTGGTATTCCTTGTTCCAGCCGGTTGAAAGAATATGCGCCTGTGCCATTTCCCAGGCGCCATTGGCCCAAACATCATATTGGTTTTGATCGGCTGCGGCCACTGACTCGATTGTCCGTACAAAGGCCTCGGGCTGTTCCAAGGGAAGGTCCCAGCCGGCTTGCCTTTCATTCAACTGACGCCAGGGCGTACGGTCACTGATCAATACCGGACGTCCGTGTAGCAGCGCACTGAAGATGCTATGGCCGAAATTCTCGCCTAGTGTGGGAAGCACATAAAGATGTGATTTGAACAAATGCCCTGAAATATCGGAGGTCGGCAAAGGTCCACAATCGATTGTCTCGATATTTGATGGCAACTGCCTGATTTGATTCAAACAGGTATTCCAATATTCCGTATCTTCCTTTGGGCCGATGATTTCCACGCTCACCTTGTATACATTATTGATTTTGGCAAGTGTATCCAATAGAAAGAGGAGGTTTTTGATGGGGACAATCCGAGCCACAAAGAGACAGACTAGCTCATCTTTCTTTTTCTCAATTGGGCGGAAGTTGGGCTGCATAAGGTCAGGAATATTGCCAGCCAAGCGAATCAAGGGCTTGGAGAAATGCTGCCTGATGACTTCAGCTTCCTCCGGAGTGGTGGCATGGAATATGACTTTTGAAGACAGCCGGAATAAACGGTAAAGCCACATCACCGGTAACTTTTTGAATCGTTTGTGGTTTAACGCACTCGGAAACAAGGCCCCCCGGGGGCATACGATCCATTTAGCCCTGGTCTTATTGAAAAGCCGGTATGCTAGTGGGGCGATTACAAAATAGGGTGAAAAAAGATGGTTCAGGTAGATGAAGTCTGCATTTGATTTCCTGATTTCCCGGATAATCTGTCGAATCCTAAGACTTTTTTTTGCCAAGTAGTTGATATGACACTTGAGCGAATCGTTGAAAATCCATTCTCCGGCCTTTACCTCGGGATAGGGTTCTGTTTTGCCATGGTCGGTATCGGTAGTAAGCACATAAATGTCATAATAATCACCCATAGCCAGACATATGTTCCGGCAGGATTGTATGGGACCGCCGGCAAGATATCCCGGGCTGAACCAGTCGATTAATATCAGTATTTTTTTTTTGTTATTCAAAAAACAAAGGTTCAGCTGAAAACTGTGTTGACCCTCCCTTGCTTATCATAAAAATAAATCATGATGAAGATGGCGGTGTATGCGAAAACATTGAACCAGAAATGGTTGTCGAATTGTAAGGGGGTTGCTGATGCCCGGTTGACGGCAAGCAATAGTAAGTTGATGCGCAGTACGTTGATGATAAAGATTACGAACAAGCCCACCATAAGCCACTTGGCTTTTCTTTTCCATGAGGCCTGGTTCGCCAGAATGAATGCTGTCCAGAATGACATCACTCCGTATCCGATGCAGTCGTAACCGATGTGAACGCCCCGGCCACCTGCGACTCGTACATTTGTGTTGCCGAAAAACTGAATTGGATATCCCATCCATTCCATGGTCTGGCGCGAGGATTCCATCAGTAGTCGCCGAAGTCCGGAAACATAATCGAGCCATTCGGACATGAAAGGAACATAATGGTTGCCGGGGGTGGATAACCCGATCATCCCTATCGTGCCGTAATACAAGATGCAAAAAAGCAGTACGAACCGGATGATGAAAACTCGAAAACCGATTTTTGAGGCGGGAGGTTTTTGTTGCAATGCGGCCAATTTTATCACCCCCCCTTTATGTCGATCAGGTTGGTCGGAGCGGATGCCGACTCACGATAACGGACATACTCATAAATTCGGGGGAACAGGAATTTGAGCAGTACAAAAAAAGTGACAAAACTAGAGAACAAGCGCCCCAGCATATAGGTGCTGTCCATCTCAAGTGCGTTGAATTCTAGAAAGAAGGCGCTGACGATTGAACATTTCAGCAGGTAGTTATCGGGGGAATTATTGAAAAGAAAGCGATAGATCACCATGTAAAGAAGTCCGATTGCCAATAGCACGAACATCATTCCATACAATCCAAAGTCTATATAGCAATCCGGGAAGTAGCCCAGACTGAATGAGGCTCCTTCATTCTGACCGGCGTAACGCAAGCCGGTATATTTCTTCGTTTTCTCAGTGGCATCATAAATCGGCTTATCGGGATTCAAGAATCTTGGCGTGGTGGTGAATTCGATGCTCATAAGCCAATTGGCACCGTATTCATGGGGCAGGTTCTCGGGAACACGATCGATTGTTTTGGCAAAGTGATAGGTGTATTGGAGCCGGTCGAGCAGGTCAACCACTCCTGCATCAAGACTTTTATTTTTCACATCACCCGACAAATCAATCAACTTGCCCAATGCTTCTTTGGATTCGACAGATACGTTCTGGTTTTTTTCACCACGATTCAGAAAAGAACGGTAGTCGCTCTTGATGTTGGTCCAAACCAGGGCAAAGAGGCCAAGAATCCCCGAAATGATGACAATCTGTATTACCTGTTGAAAACGGAGACGCTCCAGTAGTCCCAGCAGAAGGACAATGACAAAATAGATTACCGTTTTGAAATCCGAAAAGAAACCCAGAAATCCGTTGATGAATTCCAGAAAGATGAAAAGGTAGAATAATGGCAGCCGTTCCTTGCGAAGTATGGTCAGGTATCCGAAAAGCAGGAAAAAGACCCACTTTATCTTGACGAGACTGATCAAAATCTGGGTGAGTCCGGAAAACAGGAACGCGATCGAACCCAGGAAAGAAGCCAGAAAAAAACAGCCGAGATAAAGATACATGACCTTGACAATATCGAACTGCAGTGCGAATCCATGCAGCTGCCCCCGCGAGAACCGGGGCATTTTGTTCTGGTAGTAGATGACAGGCAACATGAGAACGCACAGGCCGATGGTACTGGCAATGACTGCCACGGAGCGGGAGGGCGTATTGTAATTCAATTCCTTGCCCAGATAGTTTGCCAACCAGACTCCGGCAGAAATTTGCAGAAAATGCTGGAAAACCAGTAGCATGAAAACCCCCGGGCGAAGGGGTTTCTGCACCAAAAAGAACAGCAGATAGAGGAAAAGCGCCGGAAAAAAAAGATAGAATCCGTTATTGAAGAGAAACAATATGAGGCTAAGGGCGACGAAAAAGAACGAGGAAAGCTCGTCGATTCGTATCTTATCGGATTTGGCGAACATGGATGATCTGGTCAAACGAACCGGCCCAGCTTGACCCGAATGAAATGGTAGGATATTAGTAAAATATTGTCAAAACGCCGTAGGGTATTGAAAAAGTCAAGAGCCACCGAAAACTTTCCCCTATTCAAGAATTTGAGCATCAGGGTATAATAGAATACGAACTTGGTCTTTCGCAATATGCGTATGCCCCGCTCACGCTCCTTTTCTCCAATATAATCGAAAAGCAACTGGTAGGTTTCCAGATCCTCCTTCAAATGATAGTAATAGTACTGACTTTGCTCACTGAGTTGCCCGCTGTGGTTTCGAAGCTGAATTAATGGTTTTTTGATGAATCCGATGGGATAAAGCCTGGCGATGCGGACCCACATCTCAAAATCACCACTGATTTTCATCTTTTCGTTGAAAAGACCTGTTTTCTTCAGCGCGGACTTCGACAGGGCCACATTGGCGATATTACCCGCAATGCTTCCGGTTATGAACGCGATTTCGGTATGTAGCTGCTGGGAAATGATTTCAGGCGTCTCATCCACTTTCGGGCTGATGGAGAGTTCGCCCTTATTGTCTATATGATGACGCTCCGAATAGCTGAACCCGATATACGGATGTTGATGATGGAACCGGACAAACTCGCGGAGGCAATTCGTATACATGATGTCGTCCTGGGCCCAGATCTTGATGATCGGAGCCGTCGCATGGCCTATAAGGAAATTGAGGTTGGGGAAAAGTCCCCGGTTAGATGCATTACGGAATATCTTTACCCGTTTGTCTTCAATTACATTAAGGAATTCCCAACTTCCATCCGAAGAACAATCGTCAACTATCAGGAGTTCCCAATCGGCATGCTCCTGATTTAGCACCGATTCTACCGAATCCTTCAGGTAGACCATCCCGTTGTAAACAGGGAGTATGACCGATATCTCAGGCATGTAACTCGCTTTCGGGGTTCGGATTTGCAACGAGGGTTTCAACTGCTTCAACTATTCGTTCAAAGCGGAAATCCCCTATCAGTTCAAACGAGCGGGCGCCCATTTTCTTCCAAAGGTCGGGTCGGCCGACGAGCTCGGATATCTTTTGATAGAGTGAATCCATATCCTCACTTTCGAACACAAATCCGTTCTCTCCATCTCTGACCAGATCCACGGCACAGCCACAGGTATTCCGAACAATCACACCCAGCGAACTGGCCATGGCTTCGTTGACAGCCAAGCCCCAGGTTTCACTCTCGGACGACATGAAGTAGAAATGAGCTGTGCGGTAAAGGAGCGGCATCTTTGACTGGTTCTGAAAACCGACCAGATGGATGTTGGGACATTTGGACGCCAACGCCTTTACTTCCGACTCAAGCGGGCCGTTTCCGGCCATGATGAAGTTGATGGGCAGTTTCGAACACTTTGCGGCAAAATCCATATAAAGCAACGGATTTTTGACAGCTTCCCATTTCGCGGCGAACAAAATGGTGAGATGGTCGTTCCGGACCCCGATTTCTGCTCTGAAGCGGCTGATCTCATCCTGATCCAATTTGCAAGCATCGCCATATCGGTCGTTATCGACAGCATGTGGCGCATGAATCAATTGCCGGTCGGCGAGTCCACAGCGTTGGAAATAGCGCTTGTTCTCCTTCCCCACATAAAGCGCATAGTCGATATGTCTGTAAATCCAGCGGAGGTAAATCCTACGTATGCGCGAACGCCAGAACGGTTGTTTCCTGAGAAACGTGGAATCGCCCCGGAAAATGACGGGTATGCGACCGTGAAAATGACGGATACATTTCCAGTGGCTGTCGAAATTCCATCCAAAAACTAGCAGTGCATCCGGCTCCCAATTGCTGATGATTCGGATCAATTCCGGATTCACGATGCCCTTGCGTCGTGCCGATCCGGGTTCTTTTGCAGTATTGGTGACAAACTCATATTCATACCCCTCCAAAAGGGGAATATCCCACTCGATGTCTTTTGAAAAACCCGGATCAAATTTCTTTCCAAGCGATACCTGGCTCCAGGTATATAAGACCCGGAGCCGGACGTGCCCCCGCTGACTGAGCATCTTGAACCAAGGCGCATTATATTGAATCGGATGTGTGGTCACAATGGCAAGACGTCTCTGTAATTCCATTTCTATGCCACCCTGTTTAGCAGTTCAACCAACTTTCCGGTTACGGTCCGGGCCGAATAGGTCTCGAAACGACCCATATCTACCTTAGCCGGGTCGAATGATTTTGTAAAGGCACGGAACCGTCCAAAGGATTCAGCGAGTTGATATGAGATAGTTTCAAATTCGCCGACCTGTTCAAAAGTGAATACCAAGCCGGATCCGGTCTCATCAAGAACACGAGCTGCGCTGCTTGCGCCATGCAGGATGGCCCAGATGGGCTTGGCCGACAATACAGCCTGATAGGTTTTGGAAGGGGTATAATGAGGCTCCGTACTACCCAAAATGAACACTCCGCCTGATTCATTTATATGAGCCAGAACATCCAGATAAGGAATCCGGTCGGGATGTTCGAAAATCAATGTCTGCCACAAGGAATTTTCACGGGCCAATTTTTCCAAAACACCAATGCCCGATCTGCCCGCCTTCCCGGTTCCAATGAAATGAAACTCCACATCGCTGAAAATGGCAGGATTTTGTGCCATGACCTTGAAGAGTATTTCCAGCAACACATAGGACTTGGGCAAAAGCGCACCGGCATATACCAATTGCAGTTTGTCCGCCTTCCTATTGAACAAATAGCCACGTGCAGTACTGCTGCGAATGTATTGATGATCCTCTGCCTCACCGCCATAAGGCATTGCGCCTTGAAGGGACTGGCTTGCCAGATGCGGATTCCGCTCCAGCACTCCTTCATAATAACCGGATGCAACGCCGGTAATCAGCACCGCGTTCTTTACTGCGATGGGCTCCAAATAACGGGCTAACCGGGTACTGAACCAATGGCGTGAAAATACCTTTTCACTGCCCGGGAAAACATGTACCCAAGGGTCTATGTAGTCAATCCCGTATTTGATTCCAGTACGGGCATGAAGCCATCGGCCAAGCAATGCAGTATAAAAGGACGGAATAGGGATATAGAGAAAATTCACTTGCTCCTTTCTTATGATTTCTTTTGCAGCCTTATACAGTTGAAAAAAAGCACGGAGGCCCAAATCTCCGATCAGACGGGGTTTTGACAGTCGGAATGCATCCACCTTATAAATTTTGAGCGAGGATGGCACCAGCTTCATCAGCTCCCAATCGGGCTTTTCTTCATAATGGCGTTCATGTACCGTAAGAATGA
>CAZZLI010000077.1:0-13766 GCA_964655055.1 uncultured Ferruginibacter sp. | reverse complement strand
CCCGGTACCGGAAAAACCCTGCTGGCCAAAGCTGTAGCCGGAGAGGCCCAGGTGCCTTTCTTCAGCCTCAGCGGCAGCGATTTTGTGGAAATGTTCGTGGGTGTGGGCGCAAGCCGCGTGCGCGACCTCTTCAAACAGGCCCGCGAAAAAGCGCCCTGCATCATCTTCATCGACGAGATTGATGCCATCGGCCGTGCCCGCGGCAAGAATGTGATGATGAGCAACGACGAACGCGAGAACACACTCAACCAGCTGCTGGTGGAGATGGATGGTTTCGGTACCGATCTTGGCATCATCATTCTGGCGGCTACTAACCGACCCGATGTGCTCGACAGCGCCCTGCTGCGTCCCGGCCGCTTCGACCGGCAGATCAGCATCGACAAGCCCGACCTCGTTGGCCGCGAAGCCATTTTCAAAGTGCATCTTGCGCCCATCAAGATTTCCAGTTCGCTCGACATCCATAAGCTTGCCGAACAAACCCCGGGTTTTGCCGGTGCCGATATTGCCAATGTCTGCAACGAAGCCGCACTGATTGCTGCAAGGAAGAACAAGGAGGCGGTGGACATGACCGATTTTCAGGACGCCATCGATCGCGTCATCGGTGGTTTGGAAAAAAAGAACAAGATCATTTCCCCGGAGGAAAAACAGATCATTGCTTATCACGAAGCCGGACATGCCATCTGCGGCTGGTATCTCGAGCATGCGTATCCCCTGCTTAAAGTAACCGTAGTACCGCGCGGAACGGCTGCTTTGGGATATGCCCAGTACACACCGAAAGAACAATACCTCTATAATACCGACCAGCTCATGGACCAGATCTGCATGACGCTCGGCGGCCGGGCAAGCGAAGAGATCTTCTTCGGAAAAATCAGTACCGGTGCCAGCAACGACCTGCAGCAGATCACCCGTACCGCTTACAGCATGATTACGGTTTACGGGATGAACGACAAGGTGGGCAATATCAGTTTCTACGACCCCCAGCAGGAAAACACCTTTACCAAACCTTTCAGTGAGGAAACCGGAAAAATGATCGATGAGGAAGTGCGGAAGCTGATTGAACGGGCCTACCACCGCACCCTGCAGCTCCTTACCGAAAAGAAGAACGATGTGGAGAAGCTCGCCCAGGAACTCCTGCGTAAGGAAGTACTGTTCAAAAGCGATGTGGAAGCGCTGATCGGTAAAAGGCCTTTCGAAGAAAAGAAGCCGCTTGATGTGCATGAAGCGCCTTCCGCTACTGTAACCGATCATGATGCTTCACAACCGGCCTCTCCCGCTCAGGAATAATGTCCAACACTATGGCCCGCACATCCCGGGAAAGGGTACTGAAAAAGATTCGTCAGGCACTCAGTGTTCCGGTGCCCGTACCATTTCCCCAGCATGAGGGAACTGCCGATCTTTTTCCAAAGGCCGAAGAGGATTTGTCGGTACAGTTTGCCACCACCTTCACCGCATTGCAGGGAAAATTCGTTTACTGTGAAGATGAACAGCAGCTGGAAAACGATATCCGCAAATTGATTGAAGCCCGGGAATGGACCAAAATTTATTGCAGCACCCCCCGCTGGCAGGAGAAGTTCAGTAATACTATCAGCATCGGCAGCTGCGATGCCTCCATCACCGCCTGTGAATATCTGGTGGCACGCACCGGAAGTATTGTGTTGAGCGCTGCCGATACCGACGGACGCACGGCAAGCGTCTATGCCCCTGTCCATATCTGCATCGCCTACACCGCCCAGCTGGTTTATGAAGTCCGGGATGCACTCGTTTCACTTAAGGAGAAATATGGTTCCAAATTGCCTTCGTTTATCTCTTTCGCTTCAGGCCCCAGCCGTACCGCCGACATCGAGAAGACGCTGGTTACGGGTGTCCACGGCCCGCGCGAGGTCTATGTATTTCTGGTGGAAGGCTGATGATCCTCAGGGAAAATATGTTTCGGCAACGGCAACGCTTTCGGGGCGACCCACATCAACCAGCTGATCGCCGGAATGTTCAAACCCCAGGATGGGATGTTCCGCCGCCAGGTCCAGGTAGGTATCGGTGAGTGAGAATTTTCCACGTTGACGAATACACGAAAAAATAGCCTGCTCAAAAACCGCCACACAGCTGTACGCTTTGGCAAACAGCGGTTTTCCGGGAATCACGATTTTTTCCTCGCCCGTGCTGTTGTTGACCCAGCCGCATAAGCGGTTGTCCGCATCCATCAGGAAGTTCCTCGAAGACGTCCGGGTGCTTACTCCGAAACTTACCAGCGGCCGTTGTTTCCGGTGGAATTCAAGCAGGGCACCGATGTCCAGCGTTGTGAGGATGTCCACATTCAGCGTAAGAAACGGCTCCTTGTCTTCCAGCAGGGGAGCGGCTTTCAGCAAACCGCCACCCGTTTCCAGAACGGCATCGCGTTCGTCGCTGATGACAATCCGGCTCCCCCAGCCCTTGTTGCGGTCCACCGCTTCTTCAATCTGATCGGCGAAATGGTGCACATTCACCACCACATCGGTGATGCCGTATTGCTGCAGATAGGCCACATTGCGTTGCAGCAACGACTTACCGTTCACTACGGCCAGGGCCTTGGGATGCTTGTCGGTCCAGGGTTTGAACCGGGTACCCAACCCGGCGGCAAAAATCATGGCTTTCATAAGCGGGGTGTTTTCAGGTTGCGGAGGCCTTTCCGGAATTTTCCGGAAGCTCCTTCACCCAGTTGTCGGCATTCAGATGGTTGACGTTTACGGCAACACCGAATTTGTTGCGCAGATGCCTTGCGGTAGCTTCCGCCGCATAAACGCTGCGATGCTGACCGCCCGTGCATCCGAAATTGATCATCAGGCTGGCGAAATTCCGTTTCAGGTAATCGTTAACGGATATGTCCACAATGCTGAATACGCTGTTCAGGAATTCGGGCATCTTGGTTTCCTGTTCGAGGAAGTCGATGACCGGTTTTTCTTTACCGGTTTGCGTTTTGTATTGGGTGATCCGTCCAGGATTCAAAATACCCCTGCAGTCGAACACGAAGCCGCCGCCGTTCTTGCTGTTATCGGCCGGATAGCCGTTGGCCAGAAACGAAAAGCTGTTGACCGTTATCACCAAAGGATCTTCGGGGCCGGCTTTCACCGGATCGAAGCGGGCAATCACCTCGTCGGAAGTGATAAGCTGTAGCAGGCGGTCAAACTCGGGCAGGTTGATTCCGGTTTTGCAATGCGCTAGAAACCAGCGGATGTTACGCAGCGCTACGGGGATGCTGGTCAGGAAATGGGCTTTCCGTTCAAACAGCCCGCGAAAGCCGTAAGCACCCAGGACCTGAAGGAGGCGAATCAGTACATAGCCGTTATACTGGCTATTGAAGCGCTGCCGGTCGAGGGGTTTTCCCAGGATCGCTTCCACAGCATCCATATAATGTTCGAGTAAGCGGGTTTTCCAGGTTTCGCTGAGTTCGGCCTTGGCCTGCCAGAGCAGGGAAGCCACATCATATTGCAGGGCGCCCTTCATCCCTCCCTGGAAATCGATGAAATGGACCTGTTCATTTTTGACCAGGATATTCCTGCTCTGGAAATCGCGGAACATGAAATAGGTATGGTCCACATGGCTGAGGTAGGTAGCCAGCGCCTCGAAATCATCCATCAGCTTTTCCTTGTCATAAGGAATCTTGAGGGTGTCGAGAAAATAGTATTTGAAATAAAGGAAATCGCTGATGATGGCTTTTTTACCGAATGACTTGCTGGTGATGCAACGGTCATAGTCCAGTCCTTCATCACCGCAAATCTGCATGCGGGCAAGTTCCGTCAGGCTTTGTTTGAACAATTCGAACACGCTGTCACAATGTCCCCGGCTTTCGAGTTCGTTCAACAGCGAACGGTCGCCGAAGTCTTCCTGAATATAGCAGGTGCGGTCGGCATTTACGGTATAGACTTCCGGAACGGGACAATCATGCCTGCGAAAATGTTCACTGAAATAAATAAAGGTTTCGTTTTCGCGGACATGCTCGCTCACCGTGGCCATATAGGAGCCGGTTGTGGTGCTGATGCGGTAATAGGTTCGGTCGCTGCCGCTTTGCGGAATCTTGTGGATGCCAGTTACGGGGGTTGTATCAACTTTGTGCAGGAGCGTTTCCAGTTCCTTAAAGATGTCTTTCATAGCTATTGGTTCCGGGTTGGATATTTTGGCATGATCCTGTTAAGCATGCTTATTCGGTTTCCGCGTCGCGGGCCTCCCTTTCGTATTTGTTGTTGGTGTAGCCATTACGGATACTTTCCCAAAGGTACTTGAGCAGGAAACTGAAAAATCCATGTTGTTGGAATTGCCGGATATGGCAACATTCATGTTTCACCCAGGCTTCATCGTCAAGGAATTCCCTTCGGCTTACGCCATGCAGGTGGATGGTTTCACCCAACACGAGTGCAACGCTTCGGGCATCCAGTTTCCAGGCGGCGATTTTCGCAAACCAGGAATTTTCTCGGATGCGGAGCGATTGCTTATCCCAGGGCTTTCCAGGCGGCGGCGATTTCTTCACTGTGTTCCTTGGCTTTGGGCTTGTGGATGATCTTACGGATCACGCCTTTTTCATCGATCAAAAAGGTGGTTCGTAGCAGGCCCATGTATTTTTTTCCGTAGAGCTGCTTCTCACCCCAGACGCCGTAGGCCTCAATGATCTTGTGTTCCGGATCGGCCAGCAGGGTGAAGGGCAGGTTGAACTTGGTTTTGAACTGCTGGTGCTTTTTTTCATCGTCGGGGCTCACGCCCACAACGGCGATGCCGGCTCGGGTAAGGGTTTTGAAATGATCGCGCAGGTTGCAGGCCTGAACCGTACAGGTGGGCGTGTTGTCCTGCGGATAAAAATACAGGACCAGTTTCTTGCCCTTGAAATCGGAGAGGGTCACTTTCTTTCCCGCTTCGTCCCGGCCCCTGAATGCAGGCGCCTTCATGCCTTCGGTCAATGATGTTCCGCTCATAATAATTTTTTTAGTTCAGTCAATAAGGACCTATCGCGTAAAACGGTAGGTACGTTCCGTTGCATTTCCGGCACAATCTTCCACATGAATGTTCAGCACATGGGGTCCGGGTGAACAGTAGCCGTCAAATTTATAGACAAATTTCCGGCCCTTATCGTTCGAGAATCGAAGCCATTTGCCGTCGAGGGTGGCCCGGAAATTCCGGAACTCGTCCGTTTCGTCCTTCACCACCAGGTAAATGCTGCTCATTCCGGAAGCATTCATGCCATCGGACAAATTGGTGGATACGATTGCCGGCGGAATTGCATCTTCATAAAGTTCCACATAGCCCAGCGCTTTGAAAGATGAACGGTACCAGTCGCCCTGCCGTTCGGCCTTGGCAAAATCATCCTTGTTGTTCCACCAGCGCTTCATGACCATCCGGTCGGGTTGTGCAGTAGTCGTATTCCTGATTTTGACGGGATAGAAACTGTGTACGGGAATATCGCCAGTGCCCAGCTGAAACGCCTTGCCTCCGTATTGGCCTGTGGCGGGTTTGATGCGGAAGTGCACCGAATCGTAGAGCTGGTTTTCGGCAAGGTAGAGGCTGACCGATTCGTTTTCAGCCACATTCATTTGCCCAGGTTCAAACAAAGGTGCCGGTTGTACAATATAATCGGACTTCCCGGTGCTTTTGATACTGAAGCGGACAGTTGACATATTGCCACGGGTATCTTTAACCACAATGCGGATAGGGTGAACAGTTCCGTCTGAAAGGTCGATGACGCCGTCTCCTGCAGCATCGCGATAGGTTCCCTGCGGAAAGCCGGGCAGGCGGCTCAGGTGCTGCACGAAGGGGCCCCCACCCATACGGAGCTTGAAGTCGATATGCGCATTGAGGTAGCGGGTTTCGTCATAACTGATGCTGTCGAGCTGGAATCCGGTAATCAACCGTTCATTATCGTACAAAAGCGCTTCATAAATTCCGTTCGGATTATTTGAACCGCTGTTGCAATCATGGGCGGAGATGCCGAAACTTACTTTGTCGGTATTGATCTGGATCAGTTCCGGTGTCGGCGCATAGCCTCCTGAAACCTTGCGTGCGGGAAACAGGCGCGGGGTTTGTTCATAGGTGCTTTTGGAACGGTCGTACACAGCCAGGCGTTGTACCACGGGTGGAACCTGATCGGGAATGGGAAAGTCAAACAGCAGCGGGTTAAGTACCTTGTCGGTTTTCGTATCCCTGATTTCGAAATGGAGATGTGGCCCCTGCGATCCGCCGGTATTCCCGCTATATGCGATAAACTGTCCTTTTTTTACCGGGAATTTTCCGGCCTCTATTTCAGTGAACAGGGCCCAGCTCTCCTGAAGGTATTGTAACTCGGTGATGTATTTTTCGAGTGCAGGTTCAAAATCATTCAGGTGTGCGTAGAGGCTGGTGAGTCCGTTCGGATGGTTAATGTAGATGCACCGTCCGAAACCGAAAGGCTCGATCTTCACCTTGGCGATATAGCCGTCAGCTGCCGCCACAATCGGTAGATTTTCCCGCTGATCGGTCCGGCAGTCGAGCCCCATGTGATAATGGTTGGGCCTGAGTTCACCGAAATTGGCAACAATGCCGGGAATTGCTTTTACCGGCCAGCAGAAATAAGCCTGCGGATAATTTTTTTTCGGGAATAGCTGGGCACAGAGCAGGCCTGGGAAAAGGAGAATGGGAATCAGGAAGCGCATCATGGCGATGAGGAAGGGTGTTTAGGAATCGAGTCGCTCAAAATTAATTCCTGCTCCATAATGATGGTCGTATTAATTGCAACAGGGTGTGCATAAGTGATGCGAAGTGCTTTTCGGTTATTGTGATTCGGCAAGCGCTGTTACAAACCGCTCCACAGCCCGTCTTGCCCCGGAAAGTTTTCCGGGAAAAGATCCGGTCATCACCGAAAAATAAAGTAACCGATTTGATTTTGTATAGAGGTATCCGCTCAACGCGAAGTGATTGCTTACCGAGCCTGTTTTAGCATAAACCCGGTCTTTCATTGGAAGGTAATACTGCCTGAGTGTGCCGCTTCCGCCGGTGGGCAGGATTTTTTTCAAGCGCTGCAGGCCGAATTCATCCTGCAGTTTGCCCAGCAGGTACACCATGCTGCGCGGGGTGAAGAGGTTGTAACGGCTCAGTCCGCTACCGTCCACCCATTCGGGGCGGTCGGGTATGTCCCGCAATTCTTGATTAAGAAGGCTGTCAATCATCGCACGGACATCCATCCTCCCAAGTTTTTTATCGGAAGCCATAAGCAATACCTGCTCCGCAAAAAAATTATCGCTGTATTGCATCATCGGCGCGAACAGGGAATCGGCGCGAACCGACCGAAGCGGAATTCCAGCGTTCAGATTTCGGGTCCTGCAGGCCACCGGTTTATGCAGCAGGGCTGAAAGGATTTTTGCTGTTGTTCCCATCCCGTTTGTGATAAAAGGAATCAGGGCGGGCTTTCCTGAAGAATCTCCGATGAAACGGTTCATTTCCCGCGCGCGGAATTTTACCGGATCTTTCCTGAAGCTGACCTCGTTTGCAAAATAGGCAGGGGCTATGCGAACGTTCTCTTTCCCCATTCCGGTGAGGGTATCGGTATGTAATTCGGGATATGATTTTTTGTAGGCGGCCGGCTCATGGTTCAACCAGAGGCAATTGCCAAAAACGGGCATCCGGTTGTTTTCCGCCTGATAATCCTGATCGTAATCGTCCCAGGCCCAGCCCATACCATAGGGTGAAATTTCTTCCTGTGGCAGGCACAAGATGATGCTGTCGAATGGTTGGCGCATCAGTTGCAGCAAAGGCTGTTGTATGAAATCGGGATGCAGCAACGTCGGATCTCCTGCCGGTGCAATCAGCAGGTTGTTGTTTTCCCGGGCATAACGGCAACTCAGCAGGCTGTCATCCAAAAAGCGAAGGCCTGCGTAGAGGCTGAACAATTTTGTATTGCTTGCGGGAATGAAGTAGCGCCCGCCGTCATGGTCAACCAGTGCCGATTTTTTTTCGGGGTCGTACACGAAAACGCCTACATGGGCCGATTTGAAAACCGTATCGCTGAGCAGTCTGCCGGTGATTCCGGATTGGGCTAACAGGGAACATGTTGAAAGTTGAACAACAAGAAAAAGTATAATAGTACGGCATGTCAATTGCAGGCGTGAGAAGGATTTCGCTGCACGGGGGTGATTTATTTCCATTGCACGCTAAAATATCTATTTTCCCGAAAACCTTTCCGGAATGATGAATTGCATCAGGCTGTTCAAAGGATTGCCGGCTCCCTTCTTCCTGTCGGTGCAGGCAACAACAGGACAGATCTTTCACGTACAATTTATCCGATGCGGCTGCCTGTTGACAGCAAGCCTCTTTCGTCGGTTTGCAACAGAACAATACCCGGCCGCGTTCCTTTTTTGAATTGTCCTTTTTCTCCTTCGAGTTCCAGCGCCAGGGCCCCGTTATAGGTTGCCCATTGAAGGATCTCCTCCAGGGGAATTTCGGGAAAGGCCTGCTGCAGGGTACGCATTTCATTCACCAGGCTTAACTGTTCGTTGCTGGCAAGGCTGTCGGTACCAAGGCAGATGGTTGCACTTTCTTCCCGAAGCAGGTCAACGGGAGGCAGGATGCCGCTGATATACCGGTTTGCATTCGGACAGAGGCAGAAGCAAACATCACCGATGAATCCATCTTCCACATGCTGGTTGATGAAGGCCAGGTCTTCCCGGTTTGTGAAACAGTTATGTACCAGCATCAGCCGCTGTAGATTGTTGAGGTAGGGGAGTATGCTTTGGATACTACTGTTGCCGGTGGCGCTGAAGGATTCCATATCGATACCCAGACGCCGGTACAGGTTCATCAGGTTTCCGCTTTTATTTTTGAAGAGCAGGTTTTCGTCATCGGTTTCCTGATTGTGCATCGAAACGACCTGTTTCGCGGTAAGCCGGTTGATTTCCCGGAAAAGTTCGGGGGCTACCGAATAGGGTGCATGGGGTGTAAGTGAAATTCCGGAAGAAGCTGAGGTCGAAGCTGAATTTCCCGGAAGAAGTGAATCGGTAAATTTTTTCTGGACCTGCTGCATGGCTTCAAGACGCGGGCCGACCTTCAATACACTCATACCGCTGACTTCAATGAAATTGTGCCAGTACAGCCTGCTGTTTTTTTTCAGCGCCACCGAATCATCGGTATTGCAAATATCCCCGACCGCCACAATGCCTTCCTCTTCCATTTGGCTGCAGGCGGTTTGCATGGCATCATGCATATCGGCACCCGCAGTGGTTCGAATACGCATCACCTGCTCCACAAACCCACAGAGGCCTGTATTGCGGGGAATCCGACCCTTGAGATGACTCAGCTCGATATGGCAATGGGCATTGATCAGTCCGGGGCAGAGGATGCCTTCGTAATGTTCCACCCCATCGCCTGCATCTTCAACCGGTATCAGGTCAATGATGCTGCCCCCTGCTCCCATAATCAGCACGGTGCCTTCCGGCATATTCTGCAGGCCGTTGAAGAGGAAGGTAGCGTTGATTTTGCGGTACAAGACGATTGGCGGTTTACGTGTAAATTTGCGACTTTATTTACAAGCAAAGAAATTAGAACTGCAATTCCCGGAAAACGAATTGCAATTATCACGAGGACTTTTCTGCCGATGAACATACTTGAGAAACTGGATGCCATCAAGGGCAAATTTGAACAACTGGGGGTTGCGCTTACCAACCCGGAGATTGTGAACAACAACCGCAAGTTTGCCCAGTTGAGTCGGGAATACCGAAGCCTGCAGAAAATTGTGGAGGCCCGCGATGCCTATGTGAAGCTGTTGGAGCATATCGCATTCAATAAGGAGGTGCTGAACGGCGATGATGAGGAAATGCGTGAAATGGCCAAGCTGGAACTGCCCGGGCTGGAGGAGCAGGAGTCGGAGGCCGAAAAAAAACTCCGCATGCTGCTGGTGCCCAAAGATCCCTTCGATGAAAAGAACGCTATTCTGGAGATCCGTGCCGGAACCGGTGGTGACGAGGCATCGCTTTTTGCCGGCAATCTCCTGCGTATGTACCTGAAATATTGTGAGCGCAAAGGGTGGAAAACCTTCCTGCTCAGCGAGAGTGAAGGTACGGTTGGCGGATACAAGGAAGTGCAGGTGGAAGTGGTTGGGGAGGATGTGTACGGCCTTCTCAAGTTTGAAAGCGGGGTGCACCGGGTGCAGCGGGTCCCCGAAACCGAGGCCAGCGGAAGAATCCATACCAGTGCCGCCACGGTAGCCGTGATGCCCGAGGCCGATGAAATCGATTTTGAATTGAAGGAAAGCGATGTGAAGATGGAAACCGCAAGAAGCGGCGGGGCAGGGGGGCAGAATGTGAACAAGGTGGAAACCAAGGTATTTCTCACCCACAAGCCTACCGGTATCGTGGTGATGTGCCAGACCGAGCGGAGCCAGCTGGCCAATAAGGAAAAGGCCATGGATATGCTGCGCACCCGTCTTTACGATGAGGAAGTACGCAAGGCGGAAGAGGCCATCGCTTCAAAGCGGAAGAGCCTGGTAAGTACCGGCGACCGGAGTGCGAAAATCCGTACCTACAATTACCCGCAGGGGCGGGTGACCGACCACCGGATCGGGATGACGGTGTATAATCTGGATGAAGTGCTCAACGGCGGGGTGGAGGAGTTCATCGAAGCGCTGCAGTTTGCTGAAAATGCCGAAAAACTTGCGGCACAGGACTGATCTGAGGCGCATCATTCAGAGCGCTGGTTTTCAATCATTTGTTTTAACATTTTTTTTGCCGGAGCCGATTGTAATTTTGCTGTGCCGATTAAAAATGCAAAGCCCCGTAAAATATTTTTCCAGCAGCAGCGTTTTTTAAGTGAACCGGCTGGTAATAACTGAAACAAAGAGCCGGCATCAATTTCGATATAACTTTTTTTCTCATAAGCAGTTAGTTTTGGTAAACGGCCCCGATTTCTATCGGGGCCTCTCTTTTTACTGCCTTGGATATGACCAGCGATTCTTGCGATGACCGCCGGCGGTGCTAACTTAGCGTATCGGCGCTCTCCCCGAATCAATTTTTTCATATGCTCCATAAAACGGAAGGCATTGTGCTGCGTTCGGTGAAATACCGTGAAAGCAGTGCCGTGACCACGATCTATACCCGGGCGTTTGGAGTGCAGTCCTACATCGTCAATGGTGTTTTTTCCGCGAAGAAGGGCCGAACGGACGGTGCAAAGTTTCAGCCGGGTGCTTTGCTGGAGCTGGTGGTTTACCACAGCGGGCAAAAACAGTTGCAGCGCATCCGTGAAGCGTCCTGGTCGCTGGTTTATGAGAAGTTGCTTACGGATGTGGTGAAAAACTGTGTCGCGCTATACATCTGCGAACTGCTGTATAAAAGTATCCGGCAACCCGAACCCAATGAGGCGTTGTTTGGCTTCGTTCGTGAAAACCTCCTGCTGCTCGATGGTGCATCCGCCAGGGTGACAGCCAATATCCCGCTTTATATTACCCTGCATCTGCCCCGTTTTCTGGGCTTTGGTATCAGCGGTGCGGAAGCGCAGGGAGCTTCCGTTCTTGATTTGCAGGAAGGTGTTTTTGTGGATGAGGATCCCGCTCATCCCTACGTGGTTAGGGGCGAACCGGCCAGGCTGACCGCTCTTATCCTCTCCGCTGCTGATGCAGGCAAACTCGACGATATGAGTATTGCTAAATCGCTTCGAAATGAAATGTACAGCCGGTTTCAGGAATATTATCTCTTGCACGTGCCTGAATTCGGCCGCATGAAATCACTCGAAGTATTGAACGCCGTATTCTGATGATTGCTTACGGCGTGCGCTGTACGGCCCTGAACCAGCGCTCGGGTATTTCGTTCTTGCTGGCTGAAACATAATCCTGTTTGCTGCAGGCGATGATTTTACCGCCCGGGATTTTCATCCACCAGCGCCCGGTTTTCCTGCTTTGCAAAAAATGGGTTTCCACATCGGCGAATGCGAGCGTGAATTCGTTGAAATCGCGGGTCGAATCGAGCGGTGCTTCCTGTCTTTGTTTGTATTTGCCGTCGATGAAGTACCAGAGCATCTGTGCAATCTGTTTTGCCGTCAATGCATCGCGGTCGTTTTCGGGGCGATAGCCGTATATGCCCATGGAACTCAGGTTGGCGCTCATGCCGGCGAATCGGGTAAGGGTGCAGATTTCGTCTCCGCTGAACCCGTTGGGGCTTAGTGTGTTGGCCGGAGCATCACTGTTCTTGATTGCGGAAATATCAACGCTCAGCAGGTGTGTATTGCGGATTACCGGTTCCATTTCCTCCAGATCTTCCCTGACTTTTCCGAGCCGCGTACAATCAAAATGAAGGCGGTCCATTGTTTCGAGCATGCCGGGGTGGACGAAATAGCTTTGAAAGCCGATGTGGTTGTAATTTTTCACCCAGTTGGGTTCGCTGGTCAGCAGCTCAAGCAGGAAGTTGTCGTCCGGTTGTTTGCTTTCGCCCCTCAGGTCTATGCGGGCATCGATACCGGAAACTTCCACGCTGATGCCCAGATCGCGGTAGGCATGGTACTGTGCCAGTGTCAGGTCGTGCGAACCGCCGATGAGTACAATGGTCTTGTTCATTTTCAGCATTTCGCCGACCACCGTTTTTATGGAAGCATAACTGTCTTGTAGCGAGGCACCGCAACGGATATTGCCGATATCGGCTATCCTGACCTCTTTGTGCCAGTAAAGTAACGGATAAAGTTCCCGGCGAACGGCATCGGCTGCCGCTTCCGGGGTTCCGGATTGTTCTCCCATACCGCGGTATTCGCCTGTTCCAGCAATGATGATGTCCGCTGCGCTGATGTCGGGCACCTCATCGCGGTAGGTGGGAAGATGTTTGGCAAACTGCTGGTCGTTGTAAAGGGGGGTGCTGGGCAAATCGCTGTTGCTGACCGGTGAAAGGAAATCCAGGAGGTCGTACATGAGGATGCTTTCGGCAAACTTAATCAAAATGTGGAAAGGAAATCTGAGCCGGAAGCGGTGGTGTTGCCGGAGTGATTATCCGGATGCAGGTTAGACCCAGTTGTTCTTGTGCGCCATGGAAATGATCTGCGCCTTGGATGTTACATGCAGTTTGTTGTAGAGGTTGGCTATATGCTTCCGGACCGTGAGCACGCTCAGGTTGAGTTCAACGGCAATGCGCTTGGAATCCCAGCCGTTTACCATGTGCTGGAGGATTTCGCGTTCCCGCTCAGTGATGATGTTGCCCAGGGTCTGCACGTTTTCCGGTTCATCTTTTTTGCTCATCTTGCTCATCAGGTTCAGCGCTTTGCGGGCAACCGGCGGACTCAGTGGCGCTCCGCCGATTTCCAGCACATTGAGTACCGCATCATACAGCACATTGCCCGGTTCATTTTTAAGCAGATACCCGGACGCACCGCCCCGGATAGCTTCGAAAATCTTGTCATCGTCATCAAACACCGAGAAAACGATGAAATGGATCTGGGGATAGATGGACTTGCCGATTTTGATCGTATCGATACCGTTCATTCCCGGCATCTCCAGATCCACAAAGATGATCTGCGGCATTTTATCGTGGGGCATGCGCTTGAGCTGTTCAAGACAGTCATGGCCGTCAGCCGCCACAAAACATATTTCAAGTTCGGCGATTTCATTGACCTTCTGCCTGAAGGAGAGCTGGTTGAATTTGTTATCTTCTACAAAAGCGATGTTGACCGGCATGGTTGTATGGAGTCCTAAAGGGCAATTGATACTTCGTTATATACGCAGTGAAGTTATAATAAATAAATATAAATAAAAATATTTTTTTGTTTATCCGGTATACCTGCCGGAGCATTTGCCTTTTACGGTAAGCCGC
>CAZZLI010000076.1:0-13965 GCA_964655055.1 uncultured Ferruginibacter sp. | reverse complement strand
TTGCCTGTTACCTTTTTCTGATTATCTTACGAAAAAATAGCCATGGCCAATGTTCTGATTGCCGACAGTGGTTCCACCAAGGCCGACTGGTTTCTGCTCCAAAATGGAAAAAAGAAGAAACGCATTTACACGCAGGGCATCAGTCCGTATTTCCTGCTCGACCATCAGATTGTGGACATCCTCCAAAAAGAACTGCTGAAGCAACTCAGGGGGATTTCCATTGACGAAATTCATTATTACGGAACGGGTTGCGCCAGCCCGGAAAATGTGAAACTCGTCAAACGCTGTCTCCGCACTGTGTTTCCGGGAACCGATATCCAGGTGAATCATGATCTGCTGGGAGCGGCCCGTGCCCTTTGCGGCAGAGAGAAAGGCGTGGCCTGTATCCTGGGTACCGGCTCCAACTCCTGTTATTTCAACGGCCGTCGGATTGTGAAAAACAGTCCGGGTATCGGATTCATCCTGGGCGATGAGGGCAGCGGCGCCGATCTGGGCAAAAAAGTCGTGCAGCATTATCTCTACGACACTTTCGACGCCGACCTTATGGACCGTTTCCGTGCCAAGTACAATACCACGGGATTCGAAATCCTTGATGCCGTCTACCGGGGACCGTTACCCAACCGCTATCTGGCCGATTATGCGGGTTTTCTTGCGGAGAACCGCGGGCATTTCATGATCGAGAACATCATTGAAGACAGTTTCAGCAGTTTCATCTTCAACCATGTGTATAAATACCGGGAGAGCTGGACACTTCCCATTCATTTTGTAGGAAGCGTGGCTTATGGTTTCCGCGATATGCTGAAGTCGGTCTGCGGAGGATATGAGCTACAGCTCGGCACAGTCATGAAACAACCCATGGATGGCTTGATCCGCTATCACAGTGTTTAAGCACCGGCCTTTTTTTTATCCTGGCCAATTGGTCATCTTCTTCCAAATTGCTTTATGCCTTTTGAGAAAATAACGGAATCGCCTTCGGTCTACCGGAATATCGAGTGTATGGAGCCGCAGGAACTGCTGCGCCACATCAACCATGAAGACGGACTGGTGGCGGCTGCCGTATCGCGCGCACTTCCAGAAATCGGTCGTCTGGTAACGGCAACCTATACACGCCTGCAGGCTGGCGGAAGGTTGTTTTATATCGGTGCCGGAACCAGCGGACGCCTGGGTGTACTGGATGCCAGCGAGTGTCCGCCTACCTTCGGGGTGCCTGAGGATCGGGTTGTAGGCGTCATTGCCGGCGGAGCCGAGGCGCTGATGCAGGCGGTGGAAAATGCCGAAGACGATACAAACCAGGGCTGGAACGATCTGCAGGCCCGGGGAGTCAATGCCGGCGATATGGTCATCGGAATCAGTGCAAGCGGTACCACATCCTATGTACTCGGTGCCCTCAAGGCTTGCCGGGAAAAGGGAATTGCCACAGGTTCTGTTTGTTGTAATCCTTCCGCTCCGATTTCAGCCGAGGCTGATTTCCCGGTAGAAGTGGTGGTCGGGCCCGAATTCATTACCGGAAGCACCCGCATGAAGGCCGGCACCGCCCAGAAAATGGTGTTGAACATGATTTCGACGGCCGTGATGGTGCGCCTGGGCAGGGTGGAAGACAACAAGATGGTGCACCTGCGCCCCCTGAACAGCAAATTGCTGGAACGGGGCGCCCTCATGATTGCCAAAAAACTGGGAATCAATGATTTGGATCAGGCTAAAGCCCTGTTAAAAAAATATGGCTCGGTCAAAGAAGTTTTAAACAAAAGCGGGGAATAATTTTTTTTGGTTGCTCGAAGATTTCTCCTAATTTACAATCAAATTTAATACTACTTATATGAAAAGAACATTACTCTTTGGAGCTGCACTTTTCGCAGCACATGTTGCTGTGGACGCTCAGGATGCCCGTAAGGCATATGCTGTAACCGGAAAAAAGGATAATCCCTTTCAATGGGTAGACATCAAGCAGGTGGATATTGCCACCGGTAAAATCGACCGTACCCTTTTCGAATCGGGATCGACCACTTTCGCTATGAAGGCGCAGGACAAGTCGGTTTCGGTCAATGAACACGAGAACATGCCCACTTCACTGGGTGTGGCTGCATGCGCGCTTGATGTGCGCACCAACCGCCTCTTCTTCGCACCGATGCATTTTTCGGATATCCGCTATCTCGACCTCAACAAATCGAATCCCGAATTCACCGTTATCCGCCGCGGCATCATCGATCTGCCCCGTGGCACTGCCTATCAGCCTGAAGAAAACCACTTCACCCGCATGGCCATCGCTTCCGACGGATACGGATATGCCATCACCAACGACAGTCGTCATTTTATCCGGTTCACGACCGAAAGAAAGCCTGTCGTGGAAGACCTCGGCACTTTGGTTGACGCACCTGCCAACAAGGATATTTCCATCCATAACAAATGCACAAGCTGGGGCGGCGATATGCTGGCCGATGCTTTCGGTAAACTGGTTATCATCTCTGCCAACCACAATGTGTTCACAGTTGATGTAAATACTAAAGTAGCCACTCATACCGGAACCATCACCGGCCTTCCTGCCAACTTCACCACCAATGGTGCCGCGGTCAATGCCGATGGCGATATCGTGGTGAGCAGCGCCAATGTTTTTGAAGGACTCTATGTGGTGAACTACAAAACACTGAAGGCCGTGAAGCTCGAAACCAAGGAGCCCGCCTTCAACGCTTCCGATCTTGCCAATGCCGGATTTTTGTTGCAGAAAGAAGCCGACGCCCAGACCAAATATGACGTTACCCGTCCCACACTTCCTGCAGTTGATATGAACGCCGACAGCCGTGTTTATCCCAACCCGGTAACCAACAACCAGTTCAGCGTTTCCTTTGAAGGCATGAAGGCCGGACGTTACACCATCCTCTTCACCGACCTCGCGGGCCGTTCGCTGCAGTCGAAAGTGGTGAACGTTACCGGACGCCAGATCGAGCAGTTCAAGATCACCGGAAAAGTCGCCTCCGGAATGTACATGGTCAAAGTGATGGACGAAGCCAAGCAAGTAGCCTTCACACAGAAAATCGTACTTCAGTAATACTATTTTGGGTTAATAATTACAAAGGCCGCAATCATGCGGCCTTTTTCTTTATCCATAAAAAAAGTTCTATCCGGGTTTCTACAATTGGAAATGCGTCGAAGTTGTAGGTTTCGGCGTTTTACTGAATTGGATTGTCACATACATCCCCGGATGATTGACGGCAGGTCGCCTAAGGGCAGACCCGACTGAGAAGGAAAGTTAGGGGAATTAGAGGCATAATTTTTCAAAGGCCCGTCTTTTGACCCTTGTGTAGAATCTTTGTGGCCCTTGTGGTAAAAAACTAACCGATAATGCCGATTGTCAGGATTTTAAAAAATAGAAAAG
The DNA here is from genome assembly GCA_964655055.1 of uncultured Ferruginibacter sp. Lineage (GTDB taxonomy): Bacteria > Bacteroidota > Bacteroidia > Chitinophagales > Chitinophagaceae > Ferruginibacter. Next base: position 10,595 of record CAZZLI010000076.1, on the reverse strand, counting down.
AGAGGCCAAGGTTCTGGAGTTAGAGAGATTAATCTGCGTAATCAGCGGTTCAGACAATGGTATCCTGATAGCTGTCCTCCTTCCACGCACAAGCGTTTTCTGGCCTCCACAGCCGGCGGGCTGCGTACCGATGTCCGCGCTGCGGCCGCTTCTTCCGGAAAATGACGCAAGCTATTTTCCGTCTGCCGCCTTCGGCGTCACCGAACCGGCCAAGGCGCTCCCATCGGTACTGGTGGATCTTTACAACCGGCGGCCGCTTGAAGGTCAGTAGTGCGTTGCGTTTTAGCCGGGCAAGGGAGTGCCTCAACGGAGCAAACCTTTCAAAACCCTCAAACCTTTATACCGATTGTTTTCTGGCGCCAGTGTTCCGTCCTGACAAATTCCCGTTAGGAGTCAAAAAAGCCGTTCCGGACGGGTCACTGGTGTCTGAAAAATTCCTGGGATTGTATCCCTTTTTGACGGGAGGCCCTTGTGTCTCGGCGGGGTTTTCTTTATTGGCCCAAACAAGGAGCACACCGGCATCATACGGGAAAATTTTCGGGTAAAAAGTAAATTGACTTTCTCATTAGAATGTAAAATACAACACCTGATGATTGACGGCTGACCCCCCTGAGAAGGGAAATCCTTTTGATGGATTCTGTTACGCTATCGGAGTTTCTGCCTAACTTGTATAAGAAAGGAGGATAACTTTACCTTCCCCTTTGGGCCATAAACCTGATCCGATGCAGGACATTGAACCCTTTTATAACTGGAGACATCTTTACACGGCTGAAGACGATAGCCGTTCGCCCTTTTTCGGCCAGACCTACAGCGAATTCGAGTTCAGCAAGACCGTTTACAATTACTATATCCATCCACAGTGGGACGAGTTCGGCAGCCGCACCCTGTACATGAAGCTCCTGTTTGCCGATTATGATCTTGGTTTCGCAGTCATCGAACTGATCGGCGAATGGAATGACGCCATCGAAAACGATATCATGACCATCCGCCGCGAGGTCACCGACAAATTGTACCGCCAGGGCATTACCAAATACATCCTCGTTGCGGAGAACGTACTCAATTTCCACAGCAGCGATGAAAGCTATTATGAAGAGTGGCGCGAGCAGTTGCAGGACGACAACGGCTGGGTGGCCATACTCAATATGCCAGGACCCAGCCAGCACGATTTCCGCCGCAGCCGGCTTACCGGATATGTGGCCCTGCTTGATTTTCAGGAATGGCGCACCCTCAAACCCGAATTGCTTTTCCAGCAGCTCGACAACTGGATGATAAGGCAGCTTCCGGGTTGATTTTACCTTCCTCTTATTCCGGTATCGTTTTCGCAGAAACTTGCTTTCCGCTTCGGTTTTTGGGCTTCCGTGCCGTAATTTCGCAACCGAAAACAAGCGCTCGCTTATGACCTGGAAATCCTTCTTCACCTCATCGATAGGCAAGAAATTCCTGATGGGCCTCACCGGGCTTTTCCTCATCAGTTTTCTGATTGTACATGCCGGAATCAACTCCTGCATCTTTCTCAACGACAATGGTGAAACCTTCAACAAGGCCGCCCATTTCATGAGCCATAACTGGATCATCCGCTTCATGGAAATCGGGCTCTTCGCCGGACTGCTGCTCCATATCATACAGGGCCTCCTGCTCTGGAGCCAGAACCGCAGTTCCCGCCCCGTCAAATACGCCATGACCGATGCGAAGAAGAACAGCCGCTGGTACAGCCGTAGCATGGGTGTGCTGGGTTCCCTCTTGCTGATTTTTCTTGCCGTGCATATCTCCAATTTTTTCGTGGGTACCAAGGTCGCCCTCTATGCCCACAACGATGCCCCCCACAACCTCTATGTCGAGATGCAGGAAAAATTCAGCAATATCTGGCTGGTACTTTTTTATCTGGCCGGTGTGTTCTCCCTGTTCTGGCATCTGCTGCACGGATTCGGCAGCGCTTTTCAGACCCTGGGCATCAACCATAAGCGGTACACACCCATAATCCGTTCGGCAGGTGTCGCTTACACGTACATCATCTGCATCCTGTTCGCACTGATGCCGCTCGCGTTTCACTTTAAGTGGATCCAATAAGGATGCGCATAAACAAAAAGATCCGGCAAGCCGCTTTTGGCCTACTTTAACTGAAAATTTGTTTGACCTATGGCATTAGATTCGAAAATACCCCCGGGCGAAATGCACCAGAAATGGAGCGATTACAAAGGGCATGTCAAACTGGTGAATCCCTCCAACAAGAGAAAGCTCGAAGTGATTGTGGTGGGAACCGGTCTGGCCGGAGCCTCCGCCGCCGCATCGCTGGGTGAACTGGGTTACAAGGTGAAGGCCTTCTGTTTTCAAGACAGCCCCCGCCGTGCCCACAGTATCGCCGCACAGGGTGGAATCAATGCCGCCAAAAATTATCAGAACGACGGCGACTCGGTCTTCCGCCTGTTTTACGATACCGTAAAGGGTGGCGATTACCGCGCCCGAGAAGCCAACGTGCATCGCCTCGCTGAAGTAAGTACCGCCATCATCGATCAATGCGTAGCGCAGGGCGTGCCTTTCGCCCGTGAATACGGCGGCTTACTCAGCAACCGGAGTTTCGGCGGAACCCAGGTTCAACGTACATTTTACGCGGCGGGGCAAACCGGTCAGCAATTGCTTTTGGGTGCTTACAGTGCATTGGAGCGTCAGGTAGCTCTGGGTACGGTGACCATGTACGCCCGTCACGAAATGCTTGATGTGGTTATCATCGACGGAAAGGCCCGTGGTATCATCGCCCGCAATCTGGTAACCGGTGAACTGGAAAGCCATTTCGGACATGCGGTACTGTTATGCAGCGGCGGCTATGGCAATGTGTTCTACCTGAGCACTAACGCCATGGGCAGCAATGTCACCGCCGCCTGGAAAGCCCACAAGAAGGGGGCCTATTTCGGCAATCCCTGTTTCACACAAATCCATCCCACCTGCATACCCGTAAGCGGCGACCATCAGAGCAAACTCACCCTCATGAGCGAATCGCTGCGCAACGACGGCCGCATCTGGGTGCCCAAAAAAGCGGGCGATACCCGAAAGGCAATCGATATTCCCGAAGAAGAGCGCGATTACTATCTCGAACGCCGATACCCCGCCTTCGGTAACCTGGTGCCGCGCGATGTGGCCAGCCGTGCCGCAAAAGAGCGCTGCGATGCCGGTTATGGCGTAGGGACCACCAAAATGGCCGTCTATCTCGACTATGCCGATGCCATACGCCGTTATGGCCGCATTGAGGCCGGTAAGCAGGGAAATCATCAGGCCGATGATGCCACAATCGTAACCTTGGGCAAAGCCGTGGTCAAAGAAAAATACGGCAACTTGTTCGACATGTATCAGAAGATCACCGGGGAGAATCCGTATGAAACACCCATGCGCATCTATCCTGCGGTGCATTATACCATGGGCGGGCTCTGGGTGGATTATGAACTGCAAACCACCGTTAAAGGACTCTACGCCCTGGGTGAAGCCAATTTCAGCGATCATGGAGCTAACCGTCTGGGCGCCTCGGCACTGATGCAAGGTTTGGCTGACGGATATTTCGTTATACCCTACACACTGGGTAATTACCTGGCCGATGAGATCCGTACTCCTGCCATACCAACCACGCATGAGGCTTTTGTGAATGCCGCAAAGCAGGTGCGCGAGCGTCTTGAAACCCTGATGCAGATCAAGGGCACGCAAACGGTGGAGAGTTTCCATAAGCGGTTGGGCAAAATCATGTGGGACAAGTGCGGTATGGCCCGTAACGAGAAGGGCCTCCGTGAAGCTATTGATGAAATCCGCGCCCTCAAAAAAGCGTTCTGGAGCGATGTGCGCATCCCCGGCACCATCAACGGCATCAATACCGAACTGGACAAGGCCGGCCGTGTTGCCGACTTCATCGAACTCGGCGAACTCATGTGCATCGATGCCCTGCAGCGCAATGAGAGTTGCGGCGGGCATTTCCGCGAAGAAAGCCAGACCGATGACGGTGAAGCGCGCCGCGATGACGAAAATTACAGTTACGTATCGGCCTGGGAATACAAGGGCGACAGCGACTGGACGCTGAACAAGGAGCCGCTGAGTTTTGACGTGGTGAAGCCCACGCAGCGGAGTTACAAATAATTCAACCGAAACAGCAAGAACGTATGGAACATTATTCGATGAACCTGACCCTGAAGGTATGGCGGCAACAGAACAGCACCGCAACGGGCGCCTTTGAAACCTATCCGGTGAAGAACATCTCTTCCGAGATGTCGTTTCTGGAAATGTTTGATGTGCTCAATGAGCAGCTCATCGCCTCAGGTAAGGATCCCATCACGTTCGACCACGATTGCCGCGAAGGCATTTGCGGTGCGTGCAGTATGTACATCAATGGTCGCGCCCACGGTCCCTGGGCGGCCAATACCACCTGCCAGCTCCACATGCGTGCGTTCAAAGACGGTGATACTATTGTGGTGGAACCCTGGCGCAGCAAGGCTTTCCCTGTTTTGAAAGACCTGATGGTTGACCGTTCGGCTTTCGACCGCATCATACAGGCAGGCGGGTATATTTCTGTGAATACCGGCAACGCCGTGGATGCCAATGCGATTCCTATCGACAAGAAAGATGCCGATGAAGCCTTCATGGCTGCAGCCTGCATCGGTTGTGGTGCCTGTGTGGCCACTTGTGTAAACAGCAGTGCCATGCTTTTTGTAAGCGCCAAGGTTTCGCAACTGGCGCTGCTTCCCCAGGGTGCGCCCGAGCGGGAAAGCCGTGTGCTCAACATGGTAGCGCAAATGGATAAGGAGGGTTTCGGCAACTGCACCAATACCGGCGCCTGCGAGGCCGAATGCCCCAAGGAAATCTCTATTGCGAATATTGCCAGGCTCAACCGCGAATATTTGCGTTCGGGCTTATCAGCTGATTGATCCGCTATACGTTTTAGTTCCTCAGCAACAGCAATGCTGCTTACTTCATCCTGCACCGGGTCATATCATCCTGCCCGGTCCTGCCCAATAAATCCTAACTTTAAGTTTTGGAGCAAGCGGAATACTGTTGTCCTATCCTTGTATAAAACCCCCGATTTGAACCTGAAAAGGATATATCTGCTCATAACGGGTACCCTGCTGTTCAACGGCATTTTTGCCCAGGGGGATCCCCGGCAACATTCCAACCTGCGTGAAAAATTTATCCGCACCAATACCTCTTCGGTTCAATTCGATACCCTGAGCATTTTCCCCGGCACATTCTCAATGGATGGACCTGCCGGTATACGCTATCGTCTTGATGCCGCTACCGCCACCCTGTATTGGCTTGCCGCTCCGGGTGCCGACAGTGTCCGCATCCGCTACCGGGTCTTTCCGTTCCGGATTACTGAAGTCAGCCGCCACCGCGATTTTGAAGAGATCCGAAACAATTTCCTTATGCAAAAACCGGCATTGATCAGGAGTGGCAACCGCCAGCAGAACACCTTGCTCGATTTCGGGCAGATCAATTATAACGGCAGTATCGGTCGCGGCATTTCCTTCGGCAACAGCCAGGATGCGGTGCTTACCTCCAACCTTAACCTGCAGATCAACGGGATGATCGGCGACAGCCTGGAACTTACTGCGGCCATCACCGACAACAATATTCCCATTCAGCCCGACGGAACCACGCAGGATCTTCGCGACTTCGACCGCATCTTCCTGCAGGTGAAGAAAAGAACCTGGCAGGCAAGTTTCGGGGATATCGATATCCGGCAGAACAGCAATTACTTCCTGAAATTCTACAAGCGGCTGCAGGGTGCCTCCTTCAGCACCGAAAACCGTATTGGCAATCATGTGCAAAACGCTTTTCTGTTCAGCGGATCGGTGGCCAAGGGCAAGTTCAACAGGAATATCCTCAATCCCGTAGAGGGTAATCAGGGCCCGTACCGTCTTCAGGGTGCGAACAACGAACTGTTTTTCACCGTACTGGCCGGTACCGAGCGGGTATTCATGGACGGGGAGATGCTGGTGCGCGGGGAAGATCAGGATTATGTGATCAACTACAACACCGCCGAGATTACCTTCACACCCCGGCGTATGATTACCAAGGACAAGCGAATTCAGGTGGAATTCGAATATGCCGACCGGAATTTTCTCAATTCCAATCTTTATGTAAGCAACGATGCCCGAATCGGTGAACGGTTGCTGCTCAGCATAGCCGCATTCTCCAACCAGGATGCGAAGAACTCGCCCATCAACCAGCCGCTCACTGTCGCACAAAAACAGTTCCTTTCCGGAATCGGCGACGGTATCGATACCGCTTTTTACGGTAGTGCGGTGCCAGACACGTTTGCGCCGGGCAAAATCCTGTACCGGAAAATCGATACGGTATTTAACAACACCCGCGATTCAATTTTTTTTTATGATGAGCAGGCCCGTACCAACCTCTATCAGGTTTCTTTTTCCTATGTAGGTCCGGGTAAGGGCGATTACGTTCAGCTGTACAATGGCGCCAATACCCGCATCTTTCAATGGGTTACCCCGAATGCATCCTTTGTGAAACAGGGCGACTGGGCACCGGTGATCCTGCTTGTCACCCCCAAGAAAAACCAGGTGGCAACAATTGCAGCGGAGTATAAGCTTGGAACGTACAGCACATTGCGCGCTGAAACCGGTATCAGTAATTACGATGTCAATCTTTTTTCGAGGCGCGACAAGGGCAACGACCAGGGGGTGGGGGTGAAGCTGCAATGGACCGCTGTTGACCGTCAACTTCGGGGCACTCCGCGTAAACTCAGTATCGGCGGGCAAGCCGGATATGAGTTCGTGCAGCAAGTTTTCCGGCCGCTGGAGCGGTTGCGCAATATTGAGTTCAACCGCGACTGGGGACTGGCTTTCGATGCACCCAAGGCCGACGAGCAGTTGGTACATGGCGGGGTTCGGCTTTCGGATGCAGCCGGAAATGCCCTGAAGTATGAACTTAAGACCTATCACAGAAGTGACGGCTACCGTGGCATCCGGCACCTGATCGAGCAACGGTCGCAGCTTGCCGGCTGGAACGTATCAGGCATCCTGAGTTACACCGGAATCGACATGCAGCTGCAGCGGGGCTTTTACCTGCGTCCGACCGTAGACCTCAGCAGGCAATTTCCCAAACTTGGCCGTCTGACGCTGGGCGCCAATTATCTGGGTGAACACAATGTATTCCGAAGCAAACCGGTGGACAGCATCAACAGTTCCAGTTTCGGGTTTGATGTCTGGCAGGTTTATCTCAAATCCGATGTCGCGAAGCTCAATACCTGGACGCTCGGTTATTTCACCCGTCGCGACCAGTTTCCGTTACAGGACAAGATGCAGCTGGCCGACCGAAGCCAGAATGTCAATCTGGGCATGCAGTTGCTGCAGAACGAAAACCATCAGTTCCGGTTCAATATCACCTACCGCCAGCTCGATATCATCAACGCCTCCATATCGAGGCAACGGGCCGAAAACTCACTTCTGGGAAGGTTCGAGTATGTGGTGAATGAATGGAAAGGCCTCTTGCGGGGCAATGTATTTTATGAACTGGGATCGGGGCAGGAGCAGAAACGTGAATTCAGTTTTGTGGAAGTGCCGGCGGGGCAGGGTGAGTTCACCTGGATTGATTATAACGGTAACGGATTGAAGGAACTCAACGAATTCGAGCTGGCATTGTTCCCCGATCAGCGGAAGTATATCCGCATCTTCGCACCTACCAACCAGTTTGTAAAGGCCAGCTATGTACAGTTCAATTACAGTATCGATATCAATCCCCGCTCGCTGATTGATCCGGCCAAAGCCAAAGGTTTCCGGAAATGGCTTACCCGACTGAGTACCTCATCGGCCCTGCAGATCAACAAGAAGGAGGTGGTTCCGGACGGCTACCTGTTCAATCCCTTCACCCGGGAGCTTTCCGATACCGGATTGCTCTCGCTTAATTCCTTTTTTTCGAATACCCTGTTCTACAACCGGGTGAGTACGGTATGGGGCTTTGACCTTTCGCATGTGGTGAACAGCAACAAGGCGCTGCTTGCCTATGGCGTGGAAAGCCGCCGTCAGCGGACAATCACGTTCAAAACCCGCTGGAATCTGAATCGAAATTTCACCGCCAATTTCACGGGGCGCTCCCTGCTCAATGCCCTGAATACGCCGCAGTTTCTCAACCGTAATTATCTCATCAATCAGTGGAATGCCGAGCCCGCGCTGAGTTATATCCAGGGTACCCGTTTCCGAAGTACGCTTTCGTACAATTTTCTCTACAGGAAAAACCGGCTCGGTTTCCGCGAGCAAAACAGCAGCAATATCCTCACCGCCGATGTCCGATACAATACGCTGAACCGTACCAGCATCAATGCCCGCTTTTCGTTCAATGAAATCCGGTTCACCTATGATGCGGGCGGAACGGCCAATTCCGCAGTAGGTTACATCATGCTTGATGGCCTGCTTCCCGGCAAGAATTATCTCTGGAATCTTGAGTTCACAAGGCGGCTGACGGGGAATATAGAATTGAGCATGCAGTACGACGGCCGTAAGCCTGCCGAATCCCGCGTAGTCCATATCGGGCGGGCGACGGTGCGTGCGATTTTGTGATGAATGGAAGGAATTGCAAAATTATCTGCCACACCGCTTATCCGGTGAAAAAGTAAACCGCAGTCCGCTTATCGCCTTTTTTCCGGATCAGTTTTTCATCGACAGCTTCTTTAATGTCGCGGCTGGCGGTTGCTGTTGAAATATTTTTGAAATGCCCCAGATAATCCTTGCGGGAAAACCCGATGGTTCCGGTGGCTTTCCTGAAAGCGGCCATACGTTCCGCTGCGTTCATCGGCTTCCTTCTCTCTTGTAATTGTTGTGCCAACGCCTCATCAATTGCGGAAAGCATGAACGAGACGAATGGGGCGGAATTTCCGGTCTTGTCCGATTGTTGCAGTACCTTGTAATAGGCAGACTGCTTTTTTTTGATGATCGTTTCGACAGGTAAAAAAGCGAAGACGGGGTTCAGGTCTTTCAATATGACTGACTGCCAAAGCCTGCCCATTCTGCCATTCCCATCTTCGAAGGGATGAATGAACTCCAGTTCATAATGGAATACACAACTCTTTACCAGTAAAGGGTCCTTGTCATGTTTCAAATAAGAGAAAAGATTTTCCATCAGCGGCCTGACCATCTCCGCTTTGGGGGCAAGATGTGTCAATTCAGCGCCTTTGACGATTCCCGCCCCCTTTGATCTGAATCTGCCTGGAAAGCGAACGAGGCCATTCATCAGCTTCGAGTGCGCATTCAGGAACGAGTTCATGCGGGTTGCCTTGTAATCCTGCAGCTGCTCATATGCGGCAATTGCATTTTTTACCTCAAGGATATCCCTATGCGGAGCAACCACTTTTTTGTTGTCGATGATGGCGGTCACCTGTTCTATACTTAGCGTATTCCCCTCGATGCCCAGCGAGGACTGTATGGTTCTTATCCGGTTTGCCTTCCGGAGTTCGGTTCGGGGAGTCTGTATGTGTGTGGCATTTATCGCGCCCAGTTTTTCGGAAATGGAAGCGATGAGGGACAGGATTTCGGATGTCAGGGAATAGGGGGGCTTCATGATAGTATCATTTGATACTATCAAAGTTACCTGCACAAAGTGAAAATTCCGTTACTTGCAGGTTATATTTAATCGTCTCGGCGGCGGTTCCCGCCATCGTGCTCTTTAGTTTTAAACATACTTCCGGCGAAATCCCGACGTATAAAAGAGCCACCGATAAATATGCCCTAACCCTTATTCAGCGTCGGGGTTTCGCAAATGATTCTTTTGAGTTTTAAGCGCATTGGGGCGAAAACCCCGCCGAGACACCACTTTTTAAAGTTAGAATCGATTTTCTATTTGTTAAAATCTTGGCAATCGGTAAAAATCGATCAAAAAAGGTTTTTCCCGTGGCTTGGGAACCATTTTATTTTCTGGCTTACCCAAACAAAAACGCCCCTATAGGGCGTTTTTGTTTGTAGTTGGTGTCTGAAGAATAAAACGGGGTTAGAATAATCCTGATTTGCGGAAAGCGGCAACGCCTTCACCGATCTTGAAGCCGTTCTGGTACACTTTAATCTTATACGTACCTACCTTGTATTCACCGGCATGCTTCCAGTCGAAGCTCACCACCTGTCGCTGACCCTGTACATAATTTACAGCCACTTTCTGGGTATAATCGACGCTGCCGTCTTCGCGGGTATCCATTGTGCCGGATTCGATGGCATTGTCGCTGATGGTTTTTCCTTCGGGGTCAGCAATGCAGATGTAAAGTTCCTTGGTTCCGGAAGAGGTAATCCGGTTTTCGTCCAGTGAAAAGCTGATGCGTAACTTGTCGACCCGCTTGGCTTTACTGGTTTCCGACTCCCGGCCGTTGCCTTTGAGATTGATGCCGATGATGTTGAAGTTTGAGGCATGCAGGGTGGAACCGACATCCAGCAGTTTTTCTTTTTCGCGGATGATATTCCCTGCGGAGTCTGCTTTGCGCTGATAGGCGTTCCGTTCTTCGGTAACCACCTGTTTCTCCTGGGTGAGCACGGCGTTTTCGCCTTTCAGGACTTCAATCTGCTGCTTGTAACTTTCAATATCCGTATTAAGCGATGCAATCAGGGTTTTGGCCTCGGCCAGTTCTT
>CAZZLI010000075.1:0-14297 GCA_964655055.1 uncultured Ferruginibacter sp. | reverse complement strand
GAGCCGGCTTTCCAATTAATTTTCTCTGCCGGGGAAGACAATTTTGATGCATTATGTCTGGAATCATTTTTATTCCAGTACCAAAACCATCCGCTTTATCATCGTTATTGTTCGCTGATGCAGGTTGAGCCCGATCAGATCAAGAGTCCCGATCAAATCCCCTTTCTACCCATTTCCTTTTTCAAAACCCATGATGTGGGTTTCGAATCGACCGCTACTCCTTTGGTTTTTGAAAGCAGCGGCACCACCGGAACTTTACGCAGCCGGCATCAAGTTTCCTATCCTGAATGGTACCGGGAAAGTTATTCCCGGGGATTCCGCCTTTTTTACGGGAATCCCGCCGATTACCGGATCCTCTGTCTGGTACCTGAACACAGTAAAAAACCCGAATCTTCCCTTGCGTATATGTGCGCGGGTTTGATTGAGGATAGCGGCCATCCGGAAAGCGGATTTTATCTGAATGATCAACAACGCCTGCAACAGACCCTGATGGAACTTGAGCGAAAACAACAGCCGGCGATTTTGCTGGGAATCACCTACGCCCTGATTGAATTCGCCGAACGGTTTCCAATGTCCCTCAAAAACACGATCATCATGGAAACCGGGGGCATGAAGGGAAGGCGCGAGGAACTAACACGGAAGGAAGTACATCAGTTGCTTGAGGATGCGTTTGGCAGCAGATCAATTCATTCGGAATACGGTATGACAGAGCTGCTGAGCCAGGCTTATTCGAAATCGGATGGCATCTTCAACTGCCCGCCCTGGATGAAGATCCTGATCCGCGATGAAACCGATCCGCGCCACATGACATACAAGACCGATACCCCGGCTCTGGGCGCGGTGAATATCATCGACCTGGCCAACCGGTATTCCTGTCCGTTTATCGCTACCGATGATTCGGGCATCCTTCACCCCGATGGCAGTTTTGAAATTCTGGGGCGTTTAGACAATTCCGATATTCGGGGATGCAGCCTGATGAGTTTATAATTTTGAGCGTGGTTGATTTTGGGAATGTTAAGTGTCGGGTTGTACATGTTAAATGAAAAAACAAGCTTCAACTCCATCTGGCGCACGAGTACTCTCTTGTGCCGCTCGTTACTAAATCTTATCAGGACAGGGAATTATCTGAATCAGGATTCACAGGGTTATAGTTTTACCTTTTCAGAGCCGTTTGTGCACTTTGAGTTTTCCGTTGTGAACCTTGTGGTAATGGCGATTGCCAGGATTTTAAAAAATAGAAAAGAGAGGCTAAGGTTCTGGAGTTAGAGAGATTTATCTGCGTAATCCGCGGTTCAGACCATTGTATCCTGATAGCTGTCCCTCTTCCGCTCACAAGTGTTTTCTGGCCTCCATAGCCGGCGGGCTGCGTACCGATGTCCGCGCTGCGGCCGCTTCTTCCGGAAAATGACGCAAGCTATTTTCCGTCTGCCGCCTTCGGCGTCACCGAACCGGCCAAGGCGCTCCCATCGGTACTGGTGGATTTTTACAACCGGTGGCCGCTTGAAGGTCAGTAGTGCGTTACGTTTTAACTGAGCAAGGGAAAGCCTCAACGGAGCAAACCGTTCAGGATTTTATACCGATTGCCAGGATTTTAAAAAATAGAAAAAAGAGGCTAACTTTTTCAAGTTAGGGAGATTAGAGGCGTACCTATCAAAGGGCCGTCTTGTGGCCCTTGTGGTAAAAAACTAATCGATAATGCCGATTGCAAGGATTTGAAAGATGGATTCCAGCTTCCGGAAGTCGTTAGGCCTCCCCTAACCCCTCCAAAGGAGGGAAAGAAGAGGCATCCGATTCTCCCTGTATGGAGAGATTCAAGATAGAAAACAGATCCATAATTTTTCAAAGACCCTCCTTGCGACCCTTGTGTAGAATCTTTGTGGCCCTTGTGGTAAAAACTAATCGATAATGCATCCGCGATTCAGATAATCAGACTATCCCAAAGCCCTAACAAAAACCCGGCGCAACCCTTATATATTTAGGAAATATTACTATATTGCAATGGATTTTATTTTTCGTATCCTGTTTCAACAATAACCCAATTCTGAACCCGATGCGTAAAAAATTTTTTGTCAGCTTTTTGCCCTTTCTGTTTGCTACCAGTATGAAAGGCGAAAAAAAATATGACAACCTCTCCCATCATCACTTCACCGTCAACGACAGCATTCCTCATCCCAACGCTCCGTCGGGAATCATCTACAACCGCCATGTGAATGGCAATCGTCTGCAGTTGGGTGCTTCCGGTCGTCCGCAAGCAGGCAGTTTGCCTCAGGGTGTTTTGACTGCAGACAAGAAAGTGATTATCTCCAACGATGACAATAATCTGGAAATCAATCCCAATACAGGTTCCACTGGTGGAGTAACCATAGAACCCATCAACCGGGTTACGGGCCAGAGTGTTTCGACAAGGTTCTTCATGGCTAATGAGGCAAGCTGGTCCTTCTTCACGAATGCGAGTGAGCGCCTGCTGATTTCTCCTGAAGGAACGGTAACTACGCGGAACAGCCTGCTGGTCAACGATGCGGAGCCCGACGGAAAATCGGCGCTCAGGGTCAGGGGGACTTCACGCTTTGACACCTCGATATCCATCATGTCGGGCCGGGATTCTGCAGGCTTCATTTCCATCAACAGTGCGGTGAAGAGCGCAGCCTACGAACCCGACGACGATTTTTCCCCTTATACCTCCACCCCCATGGAGTGGGCCAATGGGCGGAACATCCCGGTATTCCGTTTACGGCATCCCAGCAATGCCAGTTCGGCACCGGATGGTTTGAACAGAAGCCTTCAGCGCGACTTCCTGATTCTTCCCTACCAGTTCGGCACCGCCATCGAATACAACGGGGTGGTGGAATGCTGGGTGGGTGAATGGTCGATACACAAGGGACTGCATTACAACGATGCGGAAGGCAACGGCACGGGTTGGGGCGGAATACTTTGGGTAGGTGATGATATTGATGCCGGCGGAATTCGCTTCACTTCGCGAAACAACCTCGGGGCGGGTGGAAACCTGAACTACGGCGAAGTTTCGGTTGAGAAATATGCGGGCGCACCCAACGGCAACCTGCGCTTCCGGCTTCCGGTTACAGGGAATAATTTCCAATTCATCTACGGACCCAGGGGGAGCTCCAATGTAATCGCATCCATCAGCAACCAGGGTTTGGTGCTTCCGCAAATCGGATCCACTTCGGGCATCACTGCGCCTGTTCGCGGACAAATCGCCTACGATACCAGCAGCAACCTGTTCAAGGGATTCAACGGAAGTTCATGGGTGAATATCCAGGAGAACCCGATTCGTACCGGGGCCATAGTCAGGTCGGGCAATGGCGTAACTTCCATTTTCACCATACCCCATGGCCTGGGACAATTACCCGGATATTTCAATGCGGTGCCGACCAGTCCGGACGCTGCCAACATCCGGTTCATCAGCGCCAATTCCACCGACATCATCATACATTATGCAAGCGCGCCGGCAAACGGACTGAACAACCTTTCCTGGAACTGGGAAGCAAGACGCTGATCGGTATTTTCCGGGCTTCAGGTATTTTTTTTGACCACCACCTCCCAACGGATCGTTGTACCGCTTCTTTTGAGCGTTTCGGCAACGGAGCAGTATTTGTCCATCGACAGCTGGCAGGCCCTTTCCGCCTTTTCCGGATCGATTTCGCCGGTAAGTTCAAAACGGATGAAGACCTCCTGCCAGAGTGATGGTTCTTTACCCGGCTCGCGGTTTCCGGTAATGCGGATAGCAAAATCCTCAACCGGCTGACGCTGTTTCTTCAGGATCATCACGATATCGATGCCACTGCAACCGCCAAGTCCCATCAGCAGCAATTGCATGGGTTTTACGCCATAACCCTGCCCGCCGGTTTCTTCACTGGTATCCATTTTCACCACATGTCCGGACTGGTCTTTGGCCACGAAACCAAAGTCGCCGCTTTCACGATGCAAGACGATTTCCGTCATAATAAGATTTTGAACAAAAATAGCCCTGGACAGTAAATAACCGAAGGCCAACTATACAGCCTTTTTTGAAAGAAAGCCGGTTTATATCGAAGGTTCCGTGATTTCAAAAGAAACTCTAACAAATCGATTTCCAGAAAAATAATTTCCAATAGGAAGCTCAGCGTTTTAAATACTGTTTACTTTTACCTAAGTTTCAACCATTCGGCCGTCTTGCGCATTATAGCATTGATGCCGTTTAGGTTCCTGCAACAATTCCCGGATTCAAAAACGGATTCAAACCCAACCATCTGTATACCATGCCGCTTCCCCGAAATCGAATAGTGAAGGTAGTCTTCATAGCCACCGTACTGCTGGTTCTGGCCGGAATCGCCGGTTACCTTTATGTCACGCGGCCCTTCAAGGATACATCTGAAATCAGATCCGATTTCGAGGTGGACGCACTTCCCTTCATCGGCGAATTCGAAAAAGATCCGAAAACCGCCAATGCACGCTATTCCGAAAAGATGATTACAGTGCGGGGGCGGATCAGTGCGCTGGAAAAAGCCGATACGGTGGTGAACATCAAAATGTCTAGCCCTTCAAGCGGCTCTTATCTTATTTTTGCGCTGCAGTCGCGGGACCTGCAAAACGCCCGCGGACTTAACGTGAACGACAGCATAACGGTGAAAGGATCTTGCAGCAACGGCACGTACAGTGAGATTCTTTCCGCTTATTTCATCAGTTTCAAACGATGTACCATCATTCCGTCATCAACTACAAACCAATAAATACAACCATGAAGAAAATCCTCCTCGCTTCGGCACTGGCCCTGTTTACCCTGGCCGGTATTGCCCAAAAAAGAACAACCACGTCGGCCACGGTGAACTTCGATGCCACCACACCCAAAGACGATTTGCCAAAGGCCGTCAACAACACCGTGATCGCTTCCCTCGATACCAAATCGGGCGCGCTTGCTTTCGAAGCACAGGTGAAGAGCTTCAATTTCACCAATGCCATGATCCAGGATCATTTCAACGGTTCCAACTGGCTGAACAGCGATGAATATCCCACCACCAGTTTCCGCGGCCAATTGACGAAAATGGCCGATATCGACCTGGGCCGTGACGGCGATTACAAATGCCAGGTTAAGGGTAAACTGACCCTTCACGGGGTGAGCCGGGATATCACTACGCCGGCAATTCTGACTGTCAAAGAGGGTAAAATATATGCTACCGCCAATTTCAAGATCAGTCTGGCTGACTACAAGATCAGCAACTCCGCCAAAGGGAAGGTAGCGGATCAACCTAAAATAACGGTAACCGCAGAGTTCTGATAAGGACCTGGTCTTATACTAAAAGGTCTGCCTGCGCAGGCCTTTTTTATTTGGACCGCGGGCAGACCGGGAGTATAACGAGATTAGCGGAAGGCTTAAAACGGCTGCTCGTTGAGATGCACCTTGGTCATCTCATAAAAATGGTTCTGCAGTTCGTGTACGAACAAGGGCCGGTTGATGTGCCTGTGCTCGTCGCGGTACCAGAGTTCCATCCGGCTGAAATCACCCGAAGCCGGAATCCGCATGCGGAAAGCGCCTTTGAGGTATTTTACCGAGCCGTCTTCCAGTATCTGCCGTTCGAAACACATCCGCTCGAGTTCCTTGTCGGAAAGGGCAATCGGCATCAGCTTGTTGACGGGATACCAGAATTCCTGAACACCGGTATTCAGGCATACTTCCTTGTGGGCCTTTTGCAGGTTGGTTACTTCACCGGTCAGCACATCGCCGTCGTTGCTGGCCATGAAGTAGTCACCGGCCTTGATTTCGTTGATGGAAAGCATAGTGGTTTGGTTTTGTTGAGAAAAGGTAGGCATTTGGCCTTGAAATTCCAAACAAAGTCCAATAATTTCCAACTAAGGCAGGTTTTATTTCACGCAAAGTCGCAAGCAGTTGAAAAGGCAAGACGCAAAGGCAGAAACGTCCATAGCCATTGGGAAAAGACAAATCCGGAATGAAAAATTGTAAATGAGGGCTGGAATAATCATAGTCCTCATTCAATCATTTCAATCTTAGTTCAGACAAAAATGGAAAAGATGGCACATGAGTCAAAAACCAAGGGATGGGTAATGAGTGAGTCCAACAATATCTTCTTATTCAACAAAAACAATCACCGGCAGCACATACTTGATCTTGCGTGCATCGCAGCCCAGTTCTAGGGTATAGCTGCCCGGAATGACAGAGGAAGGAAGATTGAAGTTGCGCATCCCACGGGTTCCGTCGTGCACAAAACTGTTGCTGAAAAGCAATTGTCCAGTGCTACCGATCAGCCGCAGGAAATAATTGCCGGCAGGTACCGTATTGAGCTGCAGGTTCATTTGACCCGCCTTGACGGGATTGGGGAACACATAGAGGTTTCCGGCGGAGGACATCACCACAACCCGTACCGTTTCGGTATAAGCCACCACACCCCTGCTGCTGATCGCCTTGATACGGTAATGATAAATACCGGGGGTTGGAGTAAGATCGGTATAAGCGTAATCAGCGGCCTGGTTTCGTGCGGCATGTTTTGAAGCGACGGTTCCGATACGACTGAAGGAATTGCCTCCGTCCAACGAACGCTCCACTTCGTAAACCGCCACATCCGAATCGCCGGTTACCGTCCATTGTACGAGTGCGTCTTTGCCGATCAGCTCGGCTTTGATGCCGAAGAAGTCCACCAGTTTGCGGAACACGATGCGGAAGCGGTCGGCGGCGCGGGATGCGGCATCGCTGTTTGTGGTGAAATCAATGGAGGTTTCTCCTTCCATGGCCAGCGCTATGCTGTTTTTCAGGTAATTGTCCTCCCAATAGGCGGCCAGATTTTCCTTCAGCAATTTGGAAGCGCTGAGTTTGGCCGAGTAGGCGGGTTTGTTGAAGCGCAGCATCCGGAAAAACAGGGTATCGCCCACTGCCGGCATCGGACGGCGGTTCAACATCAGGTTGTCGCGGCCGTTGAGCACCCCGAAGGTTTCGTGCACATTGCCGAAACGTAGGGCATCGAGGGCGTCGGTAGCGGGCGAGAAATCGTCACGGAACTGGTTCAATATGCCGTCGGCGATCTTGCTGCTGCCATCGGCATTTTGCACGAAGATGTTCACCGCAAGCGAGCTGAAAGAAGGGTTGTTCTGCGGACGGAACAGATTCAGGTTGTTGACATTGCTCTTGCTGCTCTCCGCAAAACCAATTGATGGCGAAGCGCCTGTAGTTTGGACAAAGAATGCCTGCTTGGACTGGATGAACTTGTCTTGGGTGGTGGCGCCTCCGGTTGGTACGGTCGTGGTGGTGCCCAACTGCCGGTCGACAATCACATATCCGCCTACCGTATTGAGGTTGGGATCCCAGGCCCAGAACTTGTTGGCCACACCGGTTTTGGTGATGTTGTCGAAATCGACCGGTGAAGCGTAGGGGTTGCCGATGAGAGTGAAATTGGAGCCGCTAACGGAAGGATTGCAAGGAAATGTGTAATCGCGTATTTGGATTCGTCCGGTATCCCTGAGCGTGGTTTCATTAACCGAACCATATGGATTGAAGGCATTGACATTCGCATCGGTACGGTCGCCGCGAACAAAAAGGAAATAGCCCACATTGTCGGGTGTGCCGGGCGTAGCTGCAATACCCGATATGCGGGTGGTGCGGGTATTCAATACCGGCTCAAACCCGCCGGTAGCTATATTGAAAGTGCGCAACGACGTGTTGTTCTGAGGCGAGGCATCCAGTCCGTTTGCGGCAGAGGGATTGGGACCGGTTATCCAGGTGCCACTGCCCGATCGGGTTGTACCGCCTCCCTCCTGCCAGGATTGATGAATGTTATTGGAGGCATCGGCCGTAACCGGTGCCGTAACCAGCCTCCAGGCTCGCTTGCCGGGGAAATAGCGCTCCACTACAAAACGACCGGAACCGTACGTGATGGAGGCCGTCGGGGAAATGGGGGCTACACGGGCGGTTTTTGCTATGGTCGATTTGAGGTTCAGGTATTGGTTGCCCAAAGAGAAAACCACCGAATTGTTCAGCGTGAGATCGGCTTCCACATCGGTGTTTCCGCCCAGCGATTTGATTCCGGAACCTGAAAGCGTGAGGTTATGGTAGGTGTTTCCGGGAGCGGGTCCGGCGCTGAAGGGAGCGATGGTCTGATTCCCCGAACCATTGTAATCGATCGTACTGCCGGTAAACGAGTAGCTGTTGGTGCCGGGGGTGAAGGTGTTGGCGATGCCGATGGTACCCGGAGCAACCGTCCTGTTCCCGGAAGAAATGGATCTGAGGTTGAAATAATTTTCCGCAGCGATGGTTTGAGGTCCTGAACTGTTATAGGAAACCATGCCGGATCCGCTCAAAAATGTGGAAGAAGATCTTGTCCAGGCACCGCTCTGCAGATTGAATGTGCCACCGGCCGTCATATCAAGCGAAGCGCCGCCGCTAAGTGTAAAATTTCCGTTCACATTGATGGTATCATTGGGATTGCCAGTTGAAAGCTTTCTGCCGCTTATGGTGAGGCTGAAGCAATTCGCCGAATTACCGTACTGTACAGCGGAACTGGCATTGGTAAGATTGTCAACCAGGCAATCGTTCGTTGCCGTATTGTCGATCACCACGCTCATATTGGCGTTGGGCACTTCCTTCGAATCCCAGTTTGAACAATCAAACCAATCGGTATTTTTTAAACCAGTCCATTTGCCGTCCAAGGGCACCCCGGGGCTAACAGTCAACGGACAAGTAAAACCTGCCCCGGCTGCATAATTTACAGGGTCTGCATCGTATAATGCATTTGATGAATAGCTAGTCCAATTCGATACATCATTAATTCTCGTTATCCAACCTAGACGGGTAGTGGCAGTCATTATTCCTTTATACTTGTATTTCCCGATATCGTTGGGCAATTTCAGATTCGTTGAGAAACAGCTCCTTTGTGAAAATAATCTGGAACCCTGGGTTGTCCATGTGGGCGATGACAGATTCCCTAAATTAGCCTTCCAGTCAATTCCGGTCCATCCATAGAGTACGGTGCCATCCGTTGAGGCATCATGGACAGTGGGACTCCCGCTTGCTGAAGTCCAGTTACCTCCCTGTGTAAACCATACCTGATCATTATTATTTAGGTTAAACAGATAGGCAGTGGGGGTACTGGGGAAAAGCGCTCTCGGATTGATCGTCCAATTTCCGATGTCTGACACCCCGCAACGCAGGATATTGAAAGATGTATTATTGCCCTGTATCACAAAAACAGAACCTGCCGGTGCAACAACCCCGCCTGCCGCTGCGCCTGTGTATGTAAGACGAACAACCCCTTCCGTGCCACCCCATAAACCAACATTAGCCCTCTCATATCCGTTATCGGTCATATAGAAACTAGTGCCTGCAACTATATCCTTAAATACAACAAAGGCAATTTCATCCACGCCGTTAGAATTATTATTATTTACCGCCAATATCGCAAAATCGCCCGGGGCGAAGGTGGTCACCGTATTGATCACAAATGAATTCGATACGGCACTGGAAATGCCGGGGCCCGGGCAAGAGGCCGTCAGCGTAAAAGTACCCGTAGCCGTATGTTTAATTCCGGTGAAGGTGGCCACACCCGCAATAGCCATAACGCTGAGCGGTGTGCCCAACAGGCCGGCACCGGCGGAAGAGGTCAGGGAAACCGTCTGCGTAAAATTGACATCCACATTGTTGTTGGCATCGAAAGCCGTGACCCTTACATTAGGGAACATGGCATCATTCTGACCGGTATTGCTGGGCTGAACGGTAAATACAAGCTTGGATGCCACTACACATACCGGATTCAGGGTGATATCCGAGGTGGCCACAGGAGCGCCCGTATTCTTGCCGGAGGTGCCGGAAGAAGCCAATGTGATATTGGGTTCGGTGATGCTGAAACGAAAAACACGTCCGTCAATCGTATTCGGTATCGTGGTCGTCGCTTTCAGGGTGATACGCAACGACAACAACTTCGACGAGTTGTCTGCTACCTGAATCAACGGCGAGCCGGAGAAAGCGATTGATGTTGAAGTGATGGTACCGTTTCCGATCAAGGTGCTGCCATCAAAAAGGGCTGCAGACTCGATATTGGTCCAGTTCGAAACGGTATTGCCTGCCCCCTGCGTAATGGTAATCGTATTGACGATAGTGGGCAATGCATCGGCATCAGGGGCATCCGTGCCACCATCCCGAACCGAAAACTGCCATACCTGAACGCCGTTGGCAACAGTGGCAATGCTTCCATTGATGATAGATGAAACACAGGCGCTTTCCCCGTCGGCGGTCACGATATCCGAAAGCTGGCTCACAGTGGCAAAAGTGGTAAGGGTTCCCACGCTTATGTAACAATTGGATCCGCTATTGAACTCAAATACCGCCACATGATAGAGGGTGTTCCCGCTCAGATTAGAAAGGGTGACCGATGAGCCGGTTCCGTTGAACACCGTTTTGCCAGTACCGGGCGTGAAGGCGGGAGCCGCGGAAAAACTTGCATTGGCCGAATAGGTATCTCCATTAACAGGAGATCCGGTAACAGTACTGCCGGCATTGACAACCACAAGCCGATTGGTGCCACTTCCATTGGTCCAGGTCAATGTGGCGCCGGCACTCGTGATGGCTGTAACAACCAAACCACTTGCATTGGTGGCCGGTGTGTTGCATGCCGTGGTGGCAGAGCCGGTATTTGATGTGCTGTTGACCAGATAGCAATTGGTGCCGGCATATTCGAAAATCTGGATGTAGTAAGTAGTGTTGGGATTGAGCCCGGTCACATTCACCGAATTTCCGTTTCCATTGTACACCACTTTTTCGTTTGCTGCGATCACCGGCAAAGCCGCAGCGAAATTGCTGGAACCGGGAACATAGTTCACTCCGGACGTCGGGAAACCGACCACGGGCGAACCCTGTTTGACCACCACAATGCGGCCATTTCCTCCGGTACCCGCCGAGAAGTTGATGGTGAAACTGCCAGTGGTGATGGAAGTGACATTGGTGAAACCGGCCTGGGTAGCAGGCGTGGTACATCCGTTGTAGGTGGTGACGAAAATGTTGTCGATATTGATACGTCTGTTGCCGCTGGTTTCCAGATTGATGATGCGGAACCGGACATTCCCCGCAATGTTCACCAGTATGTTGGCGGTTTGCACGGTGGCCGTGGATGTAATCACGGGGCTGGTAAAGGCGGTCCACGTAGCGCCATTATCAACAGAAGCCTGCAGCTGCCAGTTCCCTGCGGCATCGCTTCCGAACATCCGGTGGCTCAACCGTACCACACCCAGGGAACTCAGGTTGAAATTCATGGAGATGGTTCCGTTGATATCGATCCGGGCCGATTGGTTTCCGATAAGGAAATCGCTTACCACATCGGTTCCCAGTAGGGCGTTGTTGAATGCCCAGGATCCGGCCGTGCAGTTGACATTACCATTGGCGTAACCGGGTTTGGTTCCGGTTTCAAAATCTTCCCAGGGCAGTGGACTGACACCCAGCAAGGCCTGGCCGGAAATCAAATCCGCACAGGCACCGGCTTTCACGAGGCAGCGATAGGCATATCCGTTGAAGTCGACAGGTACGGCCGTCAGGGTAAGGGTAGCGGTGGTAGCTCCGGAGTATACGCCGCCGTTGGCAATGTCGTTGAATCCGGTGCCCTGGTCCACCTGCCATTGATAGCCGGTTGCATTGGAAGCCGTCACGCTGAATGTAGTGTTCGAACCGGCATTGATGTTCCGGTCTGCCGGCTGAACACTGAGGGAGGGTGTGGAATTGATGGTAAGGGTGATGCTGCCGCTGCCGGACGACCAGCAGCCGTCGGTACTGAGCGCTCTCACATAATAGGTTCCCGAGGCAATTACCGGATAAGCTGCCGAGGTAGGACTAGCCGTACTTTGACCGCTTGCAAGATTGCCCTGCCAGTAAAATGTGGTACTAGGGTTCGGCGACATAGGGCTGAGCGAATTGCTGCCGCAGGCCGGATTGACACCCGTTGCCACCGGATTTCCGGGATTGGCCGGTAAGGAATTGACAGTAAGGGTTAGGCTGTTGGATAAAGCAGACGATGCGGTTACGCATGAAAGCGATGTGATCAGCCGGCAACTGATCACATCGCCCGTGACCAGTGTGGAGGTAGTATAGGCAGCTCCGATTTCTCCGGGAATGTCAATGCCGTTTTTACGCCATTGAAAGCCGGGGGAAGCTCCTCCGTTGACGGGTGTGGCGGTAAACATGATGCCGCTGCCGGTACAGGATGGATTGGCTCCGGTGGTGATGGCTATGCTCACTGAGGGCGTCACCGAATTTGTGATGGTAATATTGTTGCCGTTATTGGCACTGATTACGGGTGTAGCATCCGCACTGATGATTCTTACCCGGTAGGTACTGCCCGCAGTCTGCCCCGGCGGAACAATTCCGGTGATGGAATTGGGTGTTCCCGGTGTGATGCTGCCCGGCAGTTGAACCGTACCGGATGCAAAGCTTCCGCTGCTGTTGGAAAGTTCAATGGCGGGTGCGGTGACTATGCCGGTGGTATTGTAGGTGAGTGTGATGGTATTGCTGACCGAACCGTTGCAGAAACTTGAACCAGACAATTGGCTGGCTGGGGAAAGTGTGATGGTGTTCCCGAAGGGAGGGGTATAAACCAACTGAATGCTGTTGCCTGACTGTTCGACGGAAAAAGTACCGGTAGCTCCGAAGTTTTGCGTGATGGTTATGTTGGACGAATTGAACCCTACGATACTGGTGCCGGTAGCAATCAGCCAGGTATAGGCCGAGTTGTTGTTGAATCCGTTTCCGACAATCCCCACCAGATCGATCTTGATGGGATTGGCAGTTACCGTGATGGCACCGGATGAGTTGATGAAATCCCAGCCGCTGGATGTTCCCTGCGTACCGCCTACATTGGTTACGTTGCAGAGGTAGGTGGAATTGGCCCCGAATGTGGTAGCGCCGGTATTTAGCGTGGCGGTGGTATTGGCCGAACCGCCCGGATCGATGATGCCATTCACCGCAACGGCGCCGGCCACCGTGCCACTTCCTCCCAGGGTGGCACCACTGGAAACAGTTACATTACTGGATGCTGCGGTAGAGCCGTTGACCAGAAGAGAGCCGCCGGTTACATTAGTGGCACCGGTATAGATGTTGGCGCCCGTCAGGGTTTGGGTACCGGAACCAGTTTTGGTAAAGGAACCGGAACCGCTGATAACTCCTCCATAACTCGTACTGCTGCTATTTCCACCCGTACTCAGATTGCCTGTGCCCATACTGATGTTGCCGCCTGTTGCTCCGCCGCCGGCTATGGAACCTACCGTGGTGCTGTTGTTATTGAGAAGGAACTGTGCGGATGCTACATTGGCCAATGAAAGAGAAGTATTGGTTTGAAGACAGTTGGCCACTCCCGCCTGGAGAGTCCCGGAGTTGATGGTAGTAGCTCCCTGGTAAGAGCAGGTAGCATTCAAAACGATTCGTCCGGTAGAAGTTGAGGAAATTGTAAGTCCAACACCGGCTCCTCCCCCGCCAATAGCACTACTGAATTGATATTGCCCTGCACCACCTATGGTTAAGGTACGTGTGGCAGCGCCTAGTGATACACCGTTAGTAAAAACAATATTTCCAGTGCCTGCCGAAACATTGACGGCGTCTCCTAACTGAACATTTCCACCTATATTGATACTAGATGAAGGAAGAGTTCTTGCTGTGCTACTGTTTGGAACTAGAACTCCGCCGTTTAAATTTAAAACTCCTCCCCCCAGGGCATTGTTTCCTCCAATAATAACTGTACCATTGTTCAGTGTGAAGCCACCAGTATACAAGTTTGCCTGTGCTCCAATGTTCCAAGTTCCCAGACCACTTTTAATGAAACCATTTCCAGCCACCAAACTAACATTTTGATTATTCCAGGTTAAGGATGCCCCAGAAGCAACATCTATTGTTCTAACAACACCACCGGTTGTGTATGTTCCAGCGCCTGTCCATGAAGTGGTCCCACTTGTAAGAGAAATATTCGCTACCGGAGTTCCAGTAACATATGTGATAGCACTATTCGCCGTAAATACAATGTTTGAACTATTCGTCCACGCCGTAGAAAATGGCCCGGTAGCAACAGTACCCCAGTTTGTTGCAGTGATTAAAGCACCTGTCCCATTCGTATTCCAAAACAACTGCCCCATCCCCACTTCGGAATAGAGCATACCCACCGACATTAATAAAATGCGCAAGAAAGTATTCAGGGTAAAGATTTTATATCGGAACTGAAAATTTTCCATTTTTCTGGCTTCATTCATGGCCGATTCCAACCTATCAATACAACTTTATATCCGTTTATGGAACTTCAAAATCCAGGCAACCTAACCCTTTGGAATTA
>CAZZLI010000074.1:0-14304 GCA_964655055.1 uncultured Ferruginibacter sp. | reverse complement strand
GGGAGGCAAATAATCCCCATAAACAAATTGATTAATTCAGATTAGTCCGGAGTGCGCTCCGGACTTTTTTTATAAAGAGAGGGAACGTTCAAACGGGTTTCACTCGAACAAGGCGAACCGGCTTTTAGGCCTTCGTTCCTCAAGCCAAACAAATCCCTTCAGAAAGCGTTGAGCTTCCGGAATCTGGTCGATGGGAAAGAGGATACCTTCCACCTGATTGGTCAGTTTGATCAGGTGCACATCGCGGTTGCGGAAAAAGAGTTCAATCTGGTCGCCGTGGCAACGGTTCAGCCCCGTAAAAGCGCTGTCCTCATCCTGCGGATAAAAAATGCTTTCAGCCGGTACTCCCCGAACCCGCATCAGATCGAGCTCGCCGTTTTTGAAATAGCCGTTGAGTTTCCGTCCGGAAACCTGGTTGTAACACTTGTCATTGATTTTATTAACCAGGATCCCCCGATCGAAAACGGCAACCCGTTCCGCCTTTTTGTTCCGGGTATGCAGGTAGATGGTGTCGCCCGAAATCTGAGAACGGTTGCTGAATACTACCGGATCGCGGAATAGCCGGAACGTGGAATCGGCTCCGGAATAATGCAG
Organism: uncultured Ferruginibacter sp.; assembly: GCA_964655055.1. Classification (GTDB taxonomy): domain Bacteria; phylum Bacteroidota; class Bacteroidia; order Chitinophagales; family Chitinophagaceae; genus Ferruginibacter. The sequence continues at coordinate 13,710 of CAZZLI010000074.1, read as the reverse complement.
ACTGTCACAAACCGCCTGCAAAGAATCATTGTAAATACGCACATGATGAAAGGCAAGGAAGTAGCGGTAGGTGCTGTCGGCCTTGTCTGCTGCACCTCCCTTGATATCGGAATTCACCGGAGCAGGTCGCACCTTTTTCCCTTTTACCTTTTTTGATTGAGCCGGCTCTTTGACTGCCGACTCCATTGCCGGATTTTCCGCAGCTACAGAAGAATCAGAAACTGCATGAGGCACGGCACGAACGGAATCCAGGACCATAACACCGTTCAGGGTATCCTGGCGCAGGGGCTGTGTTCCTTCTTCAAAACGATTCAACCCCGAAAACAAGGTATCGGCAGCAACAAAGGTGCTGTCGTTGCCCTCTCCTTTGAAGATAAGCACCGGTTTTCGGGTGGCCAGAAACGTGTTTTTATTCCGATCGAGAAAAAGCTGGTTGCCCATGACCGTATATCCGTTGACACTGTCGCGGATGACGGCATTCCCCTCCAGCTGTGCGATACCGCTGGCTTCGTCAATCGCGCTTCGGTCGGCGGTGAAGGTCCGTGTACTGTCTTTGAAAACCGTGCGGTTGCCAAAAAAGGCCTTACCGTTTTTAAGATCATAATTTCCGGAGGTGGTATAAATCTGAACACCCTCGCTGCTTTTCACATAGGTACCGGTGATGAAATCCACCTGTTGGGTGCCTGTATTGTAACGCAGGCTGTCGCTGCGGATGCTGTATTTGGGATCATTCAAGACCACATCGCGTTTGAAAAACACATCGCGGGTATCGGCATAGTAGGTCCCCTCCCTACTGCTTAGCCGGGTCTTGCCATTCACCACCTGCCCGCCACCGGAGTAGTTGCCGATCGATGTTTTAAGGTCGTAGGTAAGATCATCGGTGAACAGGGTCCCCTTCTTGTCGGTAAGCCTGACCTTTTTCTTCAGGTAAGCCATACGGTCGGCTCCCACATAGCGCAGGTACTGGGCATAGGTATGGATACTGTCGCGCTGGTTGATATGCACATTGCCAAAGGCTTCAAGCACATTCGTGCGCTTGTTGATGGTGGCACTATCGCAGGTAAAAATGGTACCCCCTTCACGGAGTTCGACCTGTCCTGCGATGGTTTGTAATACAGTCAGCGAATCGATGTAAATCTCACGGAGTGCATTCGCCCGTACAATCTGAATCAGCCGGAGGGTATCGGAACCGGGATTAACCGATACAGGCTCCTGTGCAAAAACCTGCAGGGGCAAAAAACAGAGTCCGAAACTCCAGAAACGAATAAGGGAAGTCGAGAAGCAGGAAGGCCGATTATTCATGGAGCTGCTGTTGTACAACAATCAGGTTTCTGCAGGATTTTACCGGCTTACTGATGGATATACGGGGCATTCAGTGTATCGGGCATCGGTACCAGCAGGGGACCGCTCTTGTCCTTCTTGCCGAATACCGAAATATTCACATAGCGTTTGGGATGCACCCGAAGGTCGTCGAGCAACAGGTTGAGTTTGTTGGAAGTTGCCGTCAGGTTGTTATAGAGTTTGGTATCGTTGAGCAGAAGGCCCAGCGAGCCATCGGTTCCCTTACCCTTGTCGATCATTTGTTTCAGCGAAGCCAGTGTGGTATTGAGGTTGCTGATGGTTGCCTCCAGGTCAAGACGGGCAAGACGGTCGGAAGTAGTCTCGAGGTTTGCAAGAGTTTTGGAAATCTTTTCGTTGTTGTTGTGCAGATTACCGGTGATGGCTTCCACATGCTGCAGGGAGCGGGCCACGCTTCCGGTTTGGCTGTTCAGCATGGCCTGCAGGGAGGATGAAGACGCGGTAAGGCTGGCGCTGGTCTTATCGAGATTGGCGAGCATGGCCTGAATATGCTGCCGGGCATCGGGATTCAGCATACCGTTGGCATTGCCCAGCAAAGTATCGAGCGAGTGGGCGGCATTCTTAACTTCAAAAAGGATGGGATCGATTTTTTTCATCGCATCGCCCAGCACGTCCGGGGAGGTGATGGTTTTGATATTACCCCCATCGGGTATGAATTTGGTACTGCTGCCCAGCTTGATGTCGACCTGCACATTGCCCAAAATCGATTTGGTAATCAGGGCATAGGAATCGTCGGGGATATTGACGGGCTCCTTCATGTTCATGGTCACCTTAATATTGCGCATGTCGCTGCCCCCGTCGGTGGCATACACGGTACCGACTTCCTTTCCGTTGATCACCACAGGATTGCTGTTGGCCAGGCCCTGGATATCCTGGAATACCGCGTTGAAGTAGCGGGTTTTTCCACCCAGGCTCTTTCCCTTGAGAAAATTGAATCCGAGTATGAGGAGGGTAATGGCGAGGGCGGTAAGCGCCCCGATTTTCGTTTCGTTGTTTATGGTCATCGGCTGGTTCCGGTTAGTGCCCAAAAATAGGACGAAAATCCCTGATACCGCCTGATGATGCGATTCACTGTCCGGATACGGAATTTCCGGAGCCGGTTTCCTGTGTAGCACGGGCGGAAGCGCCTTTCACGCCCTCAATCTGCTCCTTATACCGCTTGACTGCGGCGCAGATGCTTTGTGCCAGTTCCTGCTGGCCTTTTTCGCTGTTGAGATAATGCTCGTCGTTGTAGTTACAGATGAACCCGGTTTCGATGAGGATGGCCGGCATGTTGGTGGCCTGTAATACCCAGATGCCTTTCTGGCGCTGGTTGACCCCAAGTGCGTCACGACCGGTTTTCTCCACTTCTTCGTTGACCAATTCGGCAAGTTTGATACTCTTATCCTGATAGCGTTGCATGTGCACACGAGCCATCATCCGGTATTCCGGCTTGGCAAAATCAATCTTGTTGAATTCATCGTAGGTACTGTCGGACTGGTTTTCGATGGTATACTCCTCTTCGCCGGACTCACCCCCACCTTCCTCGTTTTTCATCAGGGCTTTCAGTTTCTCACTGGTCTTATGTGCGGCGAACAACCAGACACTGGTTCCGCTGCGCTGACAAGGCAATTTGTAGTATTCATATACCGGAACCGTAACCGAATACGGCGTGGTGACTTTTTTCTTTTTCTTGCCCTTGCCGGTATAACTCACTTTGTAGCGTGTTTCCTGCCTTGTTCCTACTTGCCGGCGTCCTGTTTTCAATTCCACCGCGTCGGCATGAATGCAGATAAACAAATCACCCTTGTTGCTGTTGGCGATTTCCGCCTTCTCCGGCGGCGACTGGTAGATATCGGTGGTTCGTGTGGGAACAATCTTCACATCGGGCAACTGCCGCCTGAGTTCAGCCACCAGTTTGTTGCTTATGGCGAGGGTGACATTCTTTTCATAAGAACGCATGCCACCTTCATAGCTGCCATAGGCTCCGAAATCCTTACCGCCGTGTCCGGCATCCACAATAATGGTCTTGATATTCTTTCCGCTCTGCGCAATACCCGGAAGCATGGCAGTCAACAAGCATAAAATTGGCAGAAGGGTTCGGAAAAACTTCGGGGTTAGCAGATATCCTGGCATGTCGTACGAGGGGTTTGAAACGTATCGTATGGTTCCGGGTTACGGTTCTCCTTCAGGTGTTACACCGGCGGAAGCAGGCCGGCCGGATGGTGTAACGATTATGTTTACTTTTGCCTCAAGCGGAATGAACGACTCCTTCAAAGGTAAGACAAAAATTCTTGCAGCATTGCTCATCCTGCTGCCCGGATATTGTTTATTCGCCGCTTCCGACCATTTTTCCGAATTGTTTAACAATACCGGAAGTCGGAATGCGATATGCCCTGACAGCATTCCCATCAACAAACCGAACGGCGCTTTCATCAACAGTTCCGACAGTTCCAAACCGGTTCAACAGATGGACACCATCCGGCTAAAGGTTTCCAAAGACAAACTAGATGGTCCCGTATTCTACAAAGCCGATGATTCGCTGGTCATGGATGTACCGGAAAAACGCATCATCCTCTATGGCAAAAAAACGAACACCCGCTATCAGGGCAACGAATTAACAGCACCGGGTATTACGTTCGACCAGAAAAAAAATCTGATCACCGCAAGCTACAGCAGGGACAGTTCGGGCAAAGTGATTGCAGCGCCTACCTTCAAGCAGGACGGCATGCTGACAGTGAGTGACAGCATCGCCTTCAATATGAAGTCCGGCAAGGGGCTCACCAAGGGAAGTTATACCCAGCAGGGAGAAATGTATATCTACGGGGAACGGATCAAAAAGGTGGACAGCAATGTATTTTTCGCATCCCGCTCGCGGTTTACCACCTGCAATCTCGACACACCGCATTTCTCGCTGGTGAGCAACAGAATAAAATTCATCAACGAAAAATTTGCCATCACCGGTCCGGTGCATCCCGAATTCGAGGGGGTTCCGGTGCCGGTAATCCTGCCTTTCGGGCTCTATCCGCTCACACAGGGACGGCATTCGGGATTCATTGCCCCTACCTTCACCGCCAACCAGCAGTTCGGTCTGGGACTTGAAGGCATGGGTTATTACAAGGTGCTGAGCGATTACTGGGATGTGACGGCACGGTGTAATCTTTATTCGTACGGCGGATGGACATTGGGATTCAACCCCCGTTATTACAAGCGGTACCGCTATCAGGGCAATCTGGGAATCGATATCCAGAAAACAAAGTTCAATTTCAAGGGCGATCCCGACTATTCGCTCAGCTACACGTACAGCCTGCGGTGGCAGCACAGCTACGACAGCAAGGCCAGGCCCGGGGTGAATTTCAGCGCCAATGTGCGTGTGGCCAGCACAAAGTTCAACCAGTTCATTCCCAACAATCCCATCCAGAATTTCAACAACCAGCTCAATTCCAGTATCAGCTATACCAAGGTGTGGAAGGACAAACCCTACAATATCGCCATCATAGCCAACCATTCACAAAACACCAACCTGAAAACGTTCAATATCACGCTTCCCGACCTCAGTTTCAACCTGAACACCCTGTATCCGTTCAGAAGAAAAGAGGCCGCAGGAAATTTCCGCTGGTACGAGAACATCGGCATCGCCCTGAACAGCAATGCCAAAAGCCAGACGACATTTACCGACGACACCCTGATCGACCGGCGAACCATCGGCCAACAAATCGGCAGCAATTACCAGTGGGGCGCCTCGCATAACGTACCCATCAACCTCTCGCTTCCGCCTTTGGGGCCGGTGCAGGTAAGCCCGAATATGGGCTATTCGGAGCGCTGGTACCAGCAAAAGTTCATCCGGAGCTGGAATGCATCCGCCAACAAACTGGACACGACCATACAAAAAGGATTTTTCACGGCCAGGGAAATGTCGTTCGGCGTGAATATGACCACGAGGATCTTCGGCATGTTCACCTTCGGAAAAAATTCGCGCGTGCGGGCGATACGGCATGAGATCCGGCCGCAGGTAAGTGCGAGTTACACCCCCAACATGAACGGCAGGTTCTATTACAATACCCAGGTGGACAGTTTCGGCAACTTCAGCCGTTATTCGGTTTTCGCCAACAATATCGTTGCCCCTTATGGGGAGGGCCGTTTTGGCGGACTCAGTTTCGGCATCGACAATGTGCTGCAGATGAAGGTGCGCGACCGGAAGGACACGAGTGGAACGGGCGTCAAAAAGGTCAGCCTGATCGACGGCTTCAGCATCAACAGCAGTTATAATTTCCTGGCCGACTCTTTTCAACTGACCGCATTCAACATCGGGGCACGAACCAACCTTTTCGACAAGATCAATATTACCGCATCGGCGTTTGTTGATCCCTATATTTACGATAATAATACCGGCCGGAGGACACCAAGGCTGATCTGGAAAGACAAGCCCTTCAGCCTGGGAAAACTGATGAACGCGAGCCTTTCCATTTCGAGCCAGTTTCAGGGAGGCGACAAGTCGAAGAAAAAAGACAACCTGCAGAATGCGCTTCCCGTAAATCCGGCAACCGGATTACCGCTGGATGAAACAGCCGCCGAAGCGGCCTATATCCGCAGCAACCCTTCAGAATTCGCTGATTTCAGCATTCCCTGGTCGGTCAGTTTCGGCCTTTCGGTACGGTACAGCACCGCCTATGATGTTACACAGAAAAAATTCGAGGGTACCGTGAGCTCCGATGTCAATTTCAACGGAACCCTCAACATTACTCCGAAATGGCAGATGGGCATCACGGGCATTTACAACTTCACGCAGGGGGATATGGGCGTGCTGACCTTTTCCGCTTCGCGGGAAATGCATTGCTGGCAGATGGGCATCAATGTATCGCCCATCGGTTACAGCCGGTTTTTCAGCATCAGCATCAGCCCGAAAAGCGCCCTGCTTCGGGATGTGCGCATCAACCGTACCCGATACTTCTTTGATTTCTGAGAGCGGGGAAGACCTTCTTGTTTACTTCAAAGCCACATCTGAATAATCAGTCATCGCCCTTCACCACAACCGGCAACACATAGTTTGAAAGAGTTGTACCTGTAAGCTGCATCCGGTATGTTCCGGAAGCAAGGCGGAACGGCGGTGTTATCCAATGGGTGGAGGTTGCGGAACGGTGTTGCAGTGTTTGGGAGAGTACGGACCGGCCAGCTGCATCGAACAGACGGATAGAGTAGACTCCTGTTGGAACATTGTTCATCTGCAACCCGATACGGTTCCCGGAAACGGGATTGGGGAATAGGTAAACCGGAGGATTATTCCGCAGCCGGGCAAGTTTCACCATGTCACTGTAAAGGGTAACCCCATGCGGACCAACACAACGGATACGATAGTAATAAACCCCGGGAGCGGGATTCCTGTCGGCATGACTGAACACCAGCGGTGATCCGGGAAGATCCGAAGCAAGCAGGCTATCGAGTGCCGTGAAAGAGGTACCGTCGTTGCTCCGTTCAATCACATAGCGACTATTCAGCGGACGTGATACCTGCCAGGTAATCAGGTTGTCATTACCCGAATGCATCGCTTCAAGACTAATGAACCGGAGCAGCGGTTCGAATACAAGCCGGAACCGGTTTTGGGCATAACTGCCCGAATCGGTGGTGACGGAAAAATCGTAGTTGGTGGAATCGTTGAGCGGAATGGGCATCTTCCGCTTCAGGAAATCATCCTCCATATAAACCGCAGTACCGGGCTTCACTTCTATATGTGCCATGCTCAGGGCCAGCCGGTAGTTCCTCAACCGCATGTTGCGGAGCGAATAGAACACCGTATCGTATTCATAAGCGAAGGGCATGTTTTTGCGCTCCACCGAAAGCAGTACGCCCTGTCGGCGGATGGAAAAGTTTTCGGAAAAATTGTTCACCTTGATGGCGTCATCCAGGTCGATCCCGTCATTGAATCCCTTATCGTAAAGCACAATGTTGCCGTCGTTTATGAACTGTGTCGAATCATTCAGCACCGTATGCAATACGGCCCTCAGGATGGGGGTACTGACCGGACGGAAAGCGGTGGTGGTGGTGGAAGATGCCTTGTCGACTTCCCTGAACGTAAGCGTGCCACCGGTTCCAAAGTTGTACATCACTGCAGCACCAGAGGGAATGAACCGGTCGTCGATATTACTTGGGGTTGATTTGGTGAAGCTGCTGCCGGTCCAGGTCAAGGTAACAAACGCGCCAGTACCCGAAGAACCGTTGAGGTAAGGATCCCACATGATGTAGGTGTTGGTGAGCCCGACGCTTTTTTGTACTGTGGTGAAATCAACCGCGGAGGCATAGGGATTGCCGACCACGGTGAGTCCGGTGGACGTGATGGACTTTGATCCCAAGTTAATTTCACCCCGGGGTCTGAGTGTTGTGATGGTTGCCGGTTTGTTTGCCGTGGTGATTTGTCCATAGTTTTTCCGGTCGCCGCGTACAAACAACATCCAGCCTTCGCGGCTGTTGGCAGCGGTAGTACGCGTATTGGTATTGAAATTTTGCCAGGAGCCAGCGGAGAAAAATTTGAGTGAAGCGTTGTTGAACTGGCCCAGATCGAAACCATTGGCCAGGGTTCCTCCGGTGATCTGCGTGCCGAATCCGGCCGAGGTATCGGCGGCTACGGCAGCAGCGGCAGCGGCCACGGTGCTGAAATCTGCGGCCTGGTCTTCCTGCCATACGGTATTGATGCTGGACCCGACGGCCTCCCGGAAAGGCGCGGTTACCAGACGCCAGCTTCTGCGTGCAGGTACATAGCGTTGAACGAAAAATTTTCCATTCGCGCCGGTGTAGGTGATATCATCAGGTATCATGGTACTTACGCCGATTCGGGCTGTTTTGGTATCCGTGCTGACAATGCTGATGCCCCGGTTGTTGAGCGTAAGTCTTCCTGAAAGCAGTCCCAGCGAATCAGTGATGGCCACATTGTCGTTAATCGTGAGCCGGGCTGTGCCGGTTTTAGCCAGCGTCATGAAGGAGAAGGTCTGCCCCCCGCTTGCCGTAAGTATGGCATCAGCAGCTCCATTGAAATTCACATTCCGGTTGTTCTGCGTGAAAGTACCGGTGCGTGACCAGTTGCCGCCCACATTCAGGACTCCTGCGGCATTGGTGGAAAGTACCAGGGTTCCGCTGATATTGAGATTGCCTGAAACCGTGATGGGGAAAGCCATTCCGGTAAATGGGGATGCAAGTGCGTTTGCTGTGAGGGTGGAGCCCGCATCGATGGTCAGATTACCGAAGCAACCCAAGGCCCGTGGAGCTGGAAAATCAATCGAATTGAGTTCAACAGGCGTGTTATTCTGAACAACCACATTAGTCGGGTAGCCGGCTCCTGTAGCACCGACATTGTCGGTATTCCATTCCATGTTGCGCTTGTACCCACCGGGTCCGTTGTTATAAACCAGAGTGGAATTGTTTCCATAATCAGGCGAATTGGTGATGACAAATCCGTCAGTATCGATGCGGAAGATGGAATTGATCGTGGTGATACCTGACGGTCCAAAATTTACACCGACATTGGTAGATACGGTAACATTGTTATCAAACAGCAGCTGGCCGGCAGATTCACTCACCACCAAAAACTTGGCTGAACCGACCAAGACAGATCCCTGAATCCGGAAATCCCCTGTACCCGTAGATGTATAGATGCGGCGTTGCGTTCCGGAAACGAGCACGGTAAGCGACTGGGCATTGGCGCCCTCAAGGGTGAGGGTACCGTCATTCAAATCAATATTGCCCCGGAGCAGTTGGAGCACACGTATGTTGGGATCGTTGTTGACCGCAGAGATGATGGTGGCATTGGTGCCTGCCGTGAGTTTCACATCACCGTTCGGCTTGTCCACCACCAGGAAATCGAAAAATACGCTTCCGCCACCGTTACGGGTGACAAACTGGTCGGTGCTGCCGATGAAGATTACGGCGCGATTATTATTGAAAACGGTTCCGGATGCGCCGTAGGTGTAATTGCCACCGATGCGCAGATCGCCTCCAAGTCCATTGCCCAGCCAGATGGCGCCGTCGACCTGCACATTACCCAAAACCGTGAGCGGGGCGGTCATGCCGGCGCCTTCCTGCATGCTGAGCACCCGGGTACTGTTGATGGTCAGGTTGCCAGAAATCTGCCGGGCCACGGAAGTTGCGCCATTGCTCAGGTTGAGCTGGGTGGTGGTTCCCACCAATACATGGTGCGGGTATCCCCTTCCCGATGTGGCACTCCATTCCAATCCACGGTTGTAGGTTCCGCCCGTATTGTAAGCCAGGGTGGCGCCGGAGGCATAGATCGGCGCATTGCCAGTCACAAATCCGGCGGCCTGAATATTGAGCGTAGCGCCGCCGGCGATGGTGCTGTTCTGACCGAAATCGACTCCGTTGACAATGTTCACATTGGGCAGGGTGACGGCATTGGGACTGTTGCAGTTGAAGGTAAACGTACCGGCCAAATTGATGGTGCCTGCTGCGCCGAAAGCAGCCGTAGCGCTACCCACGGTCATGGAACCGGCAGGCAGGTTGATGACGCTGGAGGCGGTCATACTCACAGTACCGGATGTACGAAAATCGCCTCCTGATGCGATGGTGACGGTATGGTTGCCCATGGTTACTGTGGCTCCTGCCCCCAGTTCCACCCGCTGAAAGCGAAGTACGGCCGGGTTGATGACTGTTGCATCGAGAACCAGATTGTCGCCCGGCTGCACAAAAACCGACTCGGTGCCGTCGAGCAGGGTAGGCCGGTCGCCGAGCAGCCAGGAAGACGAAGTACTGTAATTTCCGGCACCTGTTCCGTTGGTCACATACAAAAAGGCGGGCCGCAGTTCTCCGCTCACAATTTTGGCCCCGACCCCATAGTTGTCGAAATTGATGCGGGCCAGCTGGGAGGCAGTAAGACCGCCTGCCCCAACAAAAATCCGCTTGCCCGCAGTAGGAGTCCAGTTGAAGATGGTGAGGGTGGAAGCCAGGTTCCAACCCACTAAAGAACTGTTGGCAAATGTCAGGTTGAAGGTAGAGGTTCCGGTGCCCAGATTGAGTGACACAGCGGAGCCGCTTTGCAGGTTGAAGGTACCTGCGGAGAGATTCACCGCCGTGCCTACCGCGCCGATACTTAGCCCGCCGCCATTGAAAACGATGTTGGAGTTTGCGGAAAGTGAAGCCGGTGTATTGATCTGCAGCGTACCGCCGGTAAGGGTTGTGAGGCCGGAATAGGTATTGGTACCCGAGAGGCTGAACGTGCTGGTTCCCGATTTGGTAAGTCCCAGGGTTCCCGTACTCCCATTCGAAATGCCCCCGCTAAAAGTGGTGGAGGCCGTTCCGTTGATGGTCAGCGTAGAATTGGCAGCACTGCCGTTTGTGATGGAGCCGGCGCCGGATACGGAGGACAGGGTGATGTTGTTGCCATTGAGTGAAAAGGTGGTGGCTGCCGCCATGGACATGGCGTTTGCCGGATTCAGCGCGCCGGAATTGCCGGTCTGCAAGGTACCCTCGGTGATACTGACTCCGCCGGTGAATCCGTTTGAACCGGAAAGCAGCAAGGTACCGGGTCCGGCCTTGGTCAGTGCACCGCTGGTGCTAGCCGCCGAACCGCTTATGCCGAGCGTGGTGGTGGCCGTGGTGATATCGAAGGTGGCGTTGGTTGCGGCCGAGATGGTGAAGGCGCGATCGGTGTTGACCGAGGCGCCGGTGTATCGGAAAGTGGCATTGCCAATTACCCAGTTGGCAGCCGCTGCGGTTGACTGTCCGATATTGGAAGCCGTTCCGCCATTGGCGAGTGTTGATGCAACCAGAATGCCGGAGTTGATGGTGGTGCTTCCCTGATAAGTGTTGTTTGCGGCCAAAGTAAGGGTACCGGTACCATTTTTCTCGAGCCGGTTGCTGAGCGAGTTGACCGAATTGGAATTGGCGTTTAGTCCGTTGAACATTACGGCGCCGACCGAGTAGGAGCCATTGCTCTGCCCATGATTCAGCACACCCGCATTGGTCAGGCTGTGTTGTAAAGAGGCGTTATCAAGCCCCCAGAAAACATTCCGGTTGGCACCGCCATCAAAATCATCTTCCAAAAAAATACTGTAATCGGTAATGGGGTTGGATGAGTTAAGTTGTATGTCGTTAAGCACGCTGGTGGTGGAGCCATCGGTCCAGGTTGCATTCATCCGGTCGGGTGCGGTCAGTGTAAGGGTGAACGTGAAATTTTTAAATGTCGTTTGCAAGCCGCCAATATTGGCCGATCCTGCTGAAGCGGCGGCGGCATTGAATACGGCATACCAGCTGCCCCAATTCCCTCCATTATAGGCAGGTCCATCCAGATTGAATTGGATGGCATAATTGCTGGCCCGATTGTCCCAGGATCCGGTGGCCGGTGAGCAAAGCAAGGCGAAACCCATCCGGCCAAACGCCCGGCAGGCGGAAAGGCGGACAATAAATTGATCACCGACTTGCATGGCCCGGTCGCTGACGTTGGAACCGGAGGCATCGGTGCGGAATTTACGCCAGGAAACCATCCGCTTTGGCGAAGCACCGTTGGCCCACATGCCAATCTGGTTGGCATTTTGATTGAAGGAGCCGGCTCCTCCCGGCAAGAAAGAAGCGTAATAGTTGCCTGTTTGTTGTTGAAAATTTTGCGTTGTCTGCGCAATGATGAAATCGGGCGCTATGGAACAGAATAAAAAAAAGAGAACAGCCCCACGCTTCCGCATGCCCCGCTTAAAGATGGCAATGCCATTGTTTGCTCTTCCCTTTTTCATATTTCTTGTAAAGTGTGTTTTTTTAACAACCCACTTACAATAGTGTATTTTTTACACAAAAGAACCAGATTAAACCTTTGAATGTTCAGGGGGTATGGATTCTCATGAATAGAAGATGAAATTTTGTTATAAAGTTAACCATTTCAAGAGATTATTGAGCTTATTTTTTTCCACTTTCTTTGAAAAATGTCGAATCGGCACCGGAATAAAATGAAAAATGTTTAAACGAACAGCGGCCAGATTGAAATCCGGCCAACAGATCTTCAGAAGCGGGGAATGCCGGACAAGGGATTAGGAAACAATAAACGAATCAGGCCGAACGGGCCATTCTCCGCAACCAGCGCCAGTGTACGATGAAAAGGATTACGGAAGCCAGCAAAAGCATGCCATAAGCCACCAGGGACCGGACATTCTTGAGCTTCACGGATTGCAGGTGATTGTTGCGTTGATCGTCGTACATCTGGCGGAGTTCTTTTGCATCGGGAACCGAAGCCTTAGTGAGACTATCGCCACTTTGCTGGTAGTTTCGGATCTTTTCAAAGCGGTATTCTTCATAGGAGGCCAGATTACCGGAGCCGGTTTGCAGCGCTTCAGCATGCAAGGGATCCTGCAGATTGATCAGCGCGTTGAACAGGTTGGAAATGGATATGAGCAGGGTGATGACGGTGACCAGGCAAACCAAGTACCCGTAGGCCTGGGCGATGCGGTTGTTTTTCTCCATGATTTTTAAGTTTGAAGTTCGCTTCTAAAAAAATTGTTTGCGCTGATTTCCATCAGCCTCCCCCACCCCGTTCATCAGCCCGATTGATTCAGCTTCAGGCCTTGCCGGCATCAGCCAGAAACTTGGCCAGTCCGATGTCGGTCAGCGGATGTTTGAGCAGCCCGAGTATGGCATCAAGCGGACAGGTACACACATCCGCGCCTGCTTCGGCGCATTGGATAATGTGGTTGGGATTGCGGATGGATGCGGCCAGGATTTCGGTAGCATATCCCTGCACATCATAAATGGCGCGCATCTGATGGATCAGATCCAGTCCGTCCCAGCCGCTGTCGTCAATGCGCCCGATGAAGGGCGATACATAGGTGGCGCCGGCCTTGGCGGCCAAAATGGCCTGTCCGGCTGAAAACACCAGTGTGCAGTTGGTTTTGATGCCCTGGCTGGAAAACCAGCGGATGGCCTTGATGCCGTCCTTGATCATGGGCACTTTCACCACGATGTTCCGGTGTATGGCATGCAATTTTTTTCCTTCGGCGATGATGCCGTCCATATCGGTGGACAACACTTCGGCGCTGATGTCGCCGTCCACCGTTTCGCAAATGGTTCGGTAATGTGCCACCACGGCCTCTTCGCCGCGGATGCCCTCTTTAGCCATCAGCGAGGGGTTGGTGGTCACCCCGTCGAGAATTCCCAACGCATGGGCTTCTTTGATCTGGGCGAGGTTGGCGGTATCGATGAAGAATTTCATGATCGTGTTTGTAGTGTTAAAAATCAGATGACTATAGCGATGAGTCAAAAATAGCGAGTATTCCGAAATGGAGGATAGCCGGAATCAGTAAATAGGAGGCGGGGCTCCCGTTTGTGGATAACAGGAAATAAAAATGGCAAGTTACTTATATCGCACCGCTCAACCATTTACCCTTGCTA
>CAZZLI010000073.1:0-14457 GCA_964655055.1 uncultured Ferruginibacter sp. | reverse complement strand
TCCTGCCTGTTGGCCACAACGATTTTCAGTTCATCGGCGGAGTCGGCCACCTATGTGATTGCAGTTACCGGAGCCGCCATCTGGTATGTGTACACACCCCTAAGGGCTTTTTGGAAAAACAGCATCCTGGTTTTTTTATTCTTCTTCACGATCCTCTCGCCTACCGAACTCTATCCACAATTCATCAAACAGGGATTTTTCGTAGCCTATTCCCTCAAAGCATTACCTGCTCTGATCATCTGGGGGCTGATTGCCGCACAGCTGATTCGACATAATTTTACGGCAAATTCACGCCCGCATCATGCGTAAGACCGTAAGCATCGTTGTTCCTGTTTATAATGAAGAAGACAATATCCATTTTCTGGTTCGGGCAATTCAGAATGTGATGCATCCGCTGCCGTATGACTGGCATATGCTGCTGATTGATGATGGCAGCACCGACGAAACGCTGAAGCGGATCCAGGAAATCTCCCGCGAAAAAACCGGAATCAAATACATCGCCCTTTCCCGGAATTCGGGTCATCAGGCCGCATTGAAAGCGGGAATCGACCATTGTTTTACCGACTGCATGATTTCGATGGACGGTGATCTGCAACACCCGCCCGCCCTGATTCCGGATATGCTGAACTACTGGAAACAGGGCTTTGATGTGGTTTATACCATAAGGGCCGAACAGAAACAACTCCCCTATTTCAAAAGGAAAACATCAGCCTTGTTTTACAAGATGCTGGGTATGATAAGCAATCTGGAACTTGAGCAGGGCAGCGCCGACTTCCGGCTGCTTGACCGGAAAGTGGTAAGCCAGCTGCGCGCGCTCCGCGAAAACGACCTATTCATCCGTGGTCTGGTCAAATGGGTGGGATTCCGCCAAAAAGCCCTTCACTACCAACCCCTGGAGCGTAGGAACGGTGAGAGCAAATATTCGTTGGGTAAAATGACAAGGCTGGCACTGCAGGGCATCACGTCCTTCAGTACCAAGCCCCTTTATCTGGCCGCATACATCGGATTGTTTTTTGCATTCGCCTCTCTGGCTTACATCCCGTATGCCTTGTACAGTTACTGGATGGGTATTGCCGTATCGGGATGGATTTCGCTGATTGTGACCGTTGCATTCTTCGGCGGACTGCAGCTGATGATCCTGGGCATCATAGGACTCTATCTGGGCAAACTGTTCATGCAGAGCAAAGGCAGGCCGCTTTACATCATCGACAAGACCAACCTGAATGACAACAACCACGACGCTGCTGCTCAGTTTTGATGTGGAGGAGTTCGACATGCCGCTGGAATATGGCAGGCAGATCCCGGAGGAGGATCAACTTGACATCGGCAAGCGTGGTATGGATGCCTTGATCCCGTTAATTGATAAGCATCGGCTGAATTGTACACTGTTCACCACAGCCCGATACGCCATGAGTTTCCCGGAGCAAGTACGCAGTCTGGCTGAAACCCATGAAATCGCCTCCCATACCTTTTACCACAGCCGCTTTGAAACGCCGGATCTGCGCAAGAGCCGGGAGACGCTGGAAAAAATCGGGGGGAAACCGGTAACCGGCTTACGGATGCCGCGAATGCGCGCCGTAGATGTGAACGATGTTATTCAAGCAGGCTACCGCTACGATTCCTCCATACATCCGACCTGGCTGCCCGGGCGCTACAACAACCTGCATCTTCCCCGAACAATCTACCGGCACCAGGGTCTTCTTCGTGTACCCGCTTCCGTGAGTCCGGGTTTCCGCATCCCCCTGTTCTGGCTCAGTTTCAAAAACCTTCCCTATCCACTTTACCTGAAACTGGCCAGGCAAACCCTGCGTCGCGACGGCCTGCTCTGCCTCTACTTCCATCCCTGGGAATTCACCGAGCTAAGCCGTTCAGGGATTCCGGGCTATACCCGAAAACCCTGCGGCAACCAATTGCTAGACCGGCTTGACCGCCTCATCACCGATCTCCAAAAAGAAGCAGTATGCCGAACAATCAGTGAGCATCTGCAGGGCACCGGGTTGTTACAGAAATAATCCTTTCAACAAAAAGAGGCTGCCGTAAACGGTCAGCCTCAATGCATTTGGCGGAATATCTGCCAAAAGGGTTTTAGCGTAAGGATAGTTATCGTTCAATGAATGAAGGTCAGCGTACTTCCTCATTCTTCAAAGGTTTATTGATCTACCGAATCCTAATTGAGGCTGCGGAAATCGACCGGCACCAGCTTACTCACTCCGGCCTCCTGCATGGTGACCCCATAAATCACATCCACAGCGCTCATCGTCTGCTTGTTGTGGGTCACAATGATGAACTGGCTGTTCTCACTGAACTGTTGGATCATCTTGGTGAACTTGCCCACATTGGCATCGTCGAGCGGAGCGTCAACCTCATCAAGGATGCAGAAGGGCGCAGGCTTGATGAGGTAGATGGCGAAGAGCAGGGCCGTGGCGGTCAGTGTCTTTTCTCCACCACTCAGCTGGCCGATGGATGAAGGGCGCTTTCCTTTGGGCTTGGCGACGATATCGATGCCTGTATCTGCAAGATTATCGGGATCCACCAGCACCATATCAGCGATATCGTCTTCTGTGAACAGGGCCTGAAACACCTTCTGGAAGTTCTCCCTTACTTTATTGAAAGTATCCAGAAACTGCTGATTGGCCGTTGCTTCCACCTCCTGTATGGTCTGCATCAGGCTGTCTTTCGCCGAAACAAGATCTGTTTTCTGCTCCACGATGAAATCATACCGCTTCTTCATTTCGGTATAGGCTTCTACTGCAGTAGGATTGATTTCCCCGATATTCTCCAGCCGCTTGCGCATGCGGTCGTTCTTTTCCTGCAATTCTTCCAGTGGGGTGTCGGTGGTTCGGGGTTCGTCGATGATGGCCTCGAGGTCAACCTTGAACTCCACCAGCAGGCGTTCCTTCATACCGGCAAGCTGCAGCTTGAGTTCGGTAAGCTTATCCTTGATTTCGTTAAGCAGCGAGTCGATACCTTCCTTCGATTTCTGCTTCTGCCGCAGGTCCGACTCCTTGCGGGCCAACTCGTTGCGCAAATTGTAATAGGCCTGATCAGCCTCGTTGAGCCGCTTCTCTTCCGCATCCTTGTTGCGCAACATTTCCGTGAGCAGGATTTCCAGGGATTCCAGTTTTGAGGAGGTCTCCGACATGTCGGTTACCGTATCGTTCAACTGGGTAGTGCTTGAATCCATCCGGACCTTCAGGTCGTCGATCTGGTTTGTTTTGAATTCGAGTTCCTGACGCAGTGATGCCACCTTGCTTTGCTGACGGGTAAGTTCGATATTGGCATTGTTGTATGCGGTTCCGGCAGCATTGTAATCCGTTTCGGCGCCGGTGTAATCCGACTCCACCTCGTTCATACGGGCATCAAGTTCCTGTTGGCGCTGGCTGCATTGCTGCAGTTCCTCGCGGGATCCGGCAATCGCCTGATGGCTGTTTTCCAACCGGGTGCGGTAATCGGCCATCAGGGCATCGGCAGAAGCAGATTGCTGGGCAAGGTTTTCAGCCTTATGCTGCAAGGCATAAATGCGGCTGTTCAACTGATTGATATCCTGTTGCGCCTGCTGGATGGCATTTTCCCGTAACTGCTCGTTATAACCGATTACTTCATCGTGCCGTTTGCGGATGGTTTCTTTCAGTTCGGAAACCACCTTGTCCTGAGCGGTAATCTGCTCCTGTAATTTCTCGAGGTTTTTCACCCGTCCGATTTTCTTACCCTCAAAAACGCCCACACTACCGCCGCTCAAGGAGTATTTCCCTTTCACATACTTGCCTGATTTCTCTATTATGGTTGCTCCGTTTGCATGCTCAAGCGCACTTTCGTCGGCTGCGATGAACACATTACCGAGCAGATGCCTGGCCAGATTGGCATAACGGGCGTCCACTTCCACCACATTCAGGGCCGGGATGGTGCCCTGGGGTTGGGTATGGTCAGCATGTTCAGTAAAACGGTCCTGCAAAAAGAAGTTGGCCTTGCCTTTTTGAGCCTGATCCAGCAAATGCACTGCTGCCAAACCCTGGGTAAGATTATCTACTACATAATAATTGAGATAGGGTTCCAGCACGCTTTCCACTGCTGCCCGGTATTCGGGCTGGACATAAATCACATCGCTCAACAACGGGGCCTCCGCCTTCCATTCCGGATTCCGGTGCAGGTATTTGACACTTTCCGGATAACCCTCCATCGATTCTATCAGGCTCTTCAACAATGCGTGCTCGTTCTTCCGGCTGTCGAGTTTCCTATTTTCTTCAGCAAGATGGCTGCGCAATTCCTCGAGAACCTGCTGGGTTTTGAAAATCTGCTCCCGGGCATGGTTGTGCTGCTCCTGGAGTTCCTGCAACTCCTTTTTGCGGTTTTCCAGGAGCTGCTCCTTTTCGTGAAGCTCATTGGTGGTTTCCTCGGTCTGGGCCCTTCGTTTGGATTGTTCTTCCTCGGAACGGGACAGGGCAAGGGTGAGGTTTCCGATTCCGGTGTCGGCTACTGCAACAGCCTTTTCCAGTTCAAACCTGGTGCGTTGTGCAGACTGCGACTCCCGGCGCAGTTCATCAAGACCTGCCCGACGGTCGTCAAAGATTTTACGTTTTTCCTCTACTGTTTTCTGCAACTGTTCCAGACCCGATGACAGGGCCAGGGCTTTTTGCTCATCCTCACTGATTTGGGTACCCGTGAACGTGATGCTATCCTCTAATCCCTTGAGTTGAACTGCGGCCTTCTCCAGAAAACCATCAAGGTCATTCTTTTTCTCCCGCAGATACTGGAAGCGCTGTACGGTCAGATTCTTGTCGCTTTCGGTATTCCGGAGTGTATTCAAAAGTTCATTGAAGGCCTGCTGGAGCTCCTGCAGCGCTTTTTCCTTTTCCACAAAGTCCAGCTTTTCCTTTTCCAAGGCAGCCTCTTCACCGGCAATACTGGCTTCAAGGGCGATACGCTTATCCACTTCCTGCTGCTGTTGCTCGTTGAGCGTGCGGTAGGTATCGTTGAAACCTTCCAGGGCGGCTTTGGCCAGTTCGATACTTGACTCCTTATATTCCTTCTTTATTTCAAAATATTTTTCAGCCTTTTTAGCTTGATTTTCAAGGGTTTTCAGCTGATTGTTGATTTCAAAAAGAAGATCCTCGATCCGGGCGATATCCTGTTCGGTTGCATCCAGTTTCAACCGGGCTTCCTTCTTGCGGGTTTTGTAAATCGTGATGCCAGCTGCCTGTTCCAGCATTTTGCGGCGGCTGTTTTCCTTATCCTTGATTATATCATCTACCATGCCCAATTCGATTATGGCATAGCTGTCGGTACTGACCCCCGTATCCAGAAAAAGGTTGGTAATGTCTTTAAGTCGACACACTACATCGTTAAGCCGGTATTCACTCTCCCCGTTCTTGTAGTATTTTCGGGTTACCGTAACTGTATTGAATTCTGTGGGGAGGAGGTTTTTGGTGTTTTCGAAGGTCAGGCTTACTTCGGCCAGTCCGCTTGCGCTGCGGCTCTTGGATCCGTTGAATACCAGACTTTCCAGGTTTTCACTCCGGAGGTTGCTGATCTTATGCTCGCCGATCACCCAGCGGATACTGTCTATAATATTGCTTTTACCGCAGCCGTTGGGTCCGATGACCCCGGTGATGCCTTCGTCGAAGTTGAGAACAGTTTTATCGGCAAAACTCTTGAACCCTTTAATTTCCAGACTCTTTAATCGCACAGACTCAAATTTTTAGGTGGGACAGCAAATATAAAAGTTTGCCCCAAAAAGCCGGGAGCGCATATGCTGCTTCACTGATTGAGTTATCAACAGATTTTGAACAAAAACATAGCCGTTGGCGATTCTTATGGCGGAAAAGTGCAACCTATTGTCTTTCAGGGCTTAAAAGAGAAATAAAAGCTTATAAGTAAAAATAAAACCGGTCGTTCTGCGTTATACCGATTGGATATCTGTAATGGACCAATTTCATTGGCCCAAACAGCTATCACATCGGCATTATACGGGAAAATTTTTGAGCTAAAAGTAAATTCACTATCGTATAAGAGTAGCAAGCTGAGTAGCAGACTTTAAACACCGGGATTTATCTGGTGCAAGCATCAGGTAAAACTTCCGGAAGAACCAATTCTGCGGAACAGGTTGCTTACCGAAAATATTTATTATTTTATTTTAATGCATTAATTACTACAAAACAATGAATTAAATTATGATTTTTACTGTGTAACTGAGTTTTACGTCTAAAAAACTTTACTTTTACTATCGAAAAAGTTAATCATAATCCAAAGCCGCTACCAGGGTTTGCGAACCGAGCAAAACAATAATCCGGCTTTTAACCGAAACCCCAAAAAATGCACTTCCCCCATTTTAGAATTACCCGCTTGCTGCTCATTGCAGCGCTTCCGCTGATTATCTCCGGATGTTTCAATACCCGTCCGGTGAAATACATGGCCGAAATCGGCGAAACAACGGTACCATCGGATGCCAATCCCGATTATCTGCTCCAGTCGAACGACATCGTCAGCATTTTCGTAACCAGCCTCGACCCCAAATCAACCGAGGTGTTCAATATTCCCAACTCATTTACCATCAGCACCTCCACATCCGCAGGGTTGAATACGAATTATAACGGCTATCTGATCAATGCAGAGGGGAATATCCAGATGCCCCTGATCGGAGTCATCCAGGCGTCAGGACTGACAAAGAAACAACTGAAAGACAACATCACTAAAATCATCAACGACAAAAAACTGCTGGTTGAACCCATCGTTCATGTCCGCCACCTGAATTATGAAGTGACGGTTTTGGGTGAGGTGGGAAAACCCACCGTGATTTCGGTACCCAGCGAGCGCATCACCATGCTGAAGGCTTTGGGCATGGCCGGCGATATTACCATTTACGGCAATAAGGAAAGCGTATTGCTGATCCGCGACCGCGATGGCAAGAAAAAGGTGACTCGTGTGAATCTTAATGCGGCAAATTTTCTGCAGTCGCCCTACTACAACCTGCAACCCAATGATGTGGTTTATGTGGAACCTAATTCCAACAAGCTGGCATCAACAAGCCGCGGGGCCATCCTGCTGCCGGCCATCCTGAGCACATTTTCCTTCGTAATAGTTGTTTTGGCGCAATTCATCAAATAACCCAAAGTACCCGATCCTAGCCAACATGCCGACCCCCACGATGAACAAACAGCCTAAAAAGGAAGAGACTCACCTGAGCCAGGTCCTTTCCGAATATATAGCCTACTGGCCCCTGTTCCTGGCGACCGCCCTGCTTTTCCTGGGTCTTGCCTTCCTGTACAACCGCTACCGCATTCCTCAATATGAGGCAACGGCCAAAATCATCATCAAGGATGAAAAGAAGGGAAGCCAGGTTTCCAAAGAGATGGAAGAACTCGATATCATCAGTACGAAAAAAATCAGCGAGAACGAGGTTGAAGTATTACAGTCAAGGAATATCATGGATAACGTGGTCCGTAAACTGCGTTTATACGCCCAACTTAAGCAGGAGGGTGATATCAGGCCGCTGTCGGCTTATACCGCTTCACCGGTGAGCGTGGAATTTGAAAACCCGGAACTAATCCGGGGTTCTCAAAAAAAAGCTGAAAAAATCTACTTCACTTATAATTCGGCGTCGAATACCGTTCAACTTACCGGGCAGAATATCACCTGCCCCCTGAACCAATGGATGACCACGCCTTACGGGGTACTGCGCTTTATTCGCAATAACCGATTCATCCCCTCAAACAACACACATCCTTTCTATTTTGAATTGTATCCGGTAAGTGCCATAACCAGCGCGGTGCTATCCGGCTTGAAAGTGGCGAGTTCAAGCAAGCAATCCAGCATCATCAATCTTAGCTACAAGGATGCTGTTCCGGCGAAAGCCGAAGACATCCTGAACGAACTGATCTTCTATTACAACGAGGCCGCCGTGCTGGAGAAAAACACCATGGTGAAGAACACCCTGGCTACGCTTCAGGAAAGGCTCAAATCGGTCAAATACGACCTGGACTCCATCGAAAAGAAAATCCAGGTGTACAAGGCGGGGCGGGGTGCTGTGGAGCTTAACCAGCAGGGTAACCTGTATCTGGAAAGCGTTGCAGCAACCGATAACAAAACAGGCGAAGTCCGGGTACAGATGTCGGTACTTGACCAGATCGAGCGGTCGGTGGTGGGGAATGAAAACGGCGCAACGGTGTTGCCCTCATCGGTCGGACTTAATGATCCGGCCCTCTCCTCCATGGTGACGGAGCTGAACAAGGCCCAGCTGGAAAAGGAAAGCCTTCGGAAAACGGTGGGTGAAAATAACCCGGTGATGCAATCCCTGAACGACCAGATCAACAAGCTGCGTCCCGGTATCATTGAGAATATCCGGACGCAGAAAAAGAACCTGAACATCAGCCTGAACAATCTTTCCTCCGCATCGGGCCGCTATAACTCCATGCTGAACTATATCCCCGAAAAGGAAAAGGAACTGCTTGAAATCAGCCGCGACCAGCAGATCAAAACAGCCATCTACTCCTTCCTGTTGCAAAAAAGGGAGGAAAGCGAGCTCTCCTATGCTTCCATCATTTCCGACAGCAAAATCATCAATAAGGCGCAGGCTAGTTCAGAACCCAGCGGGCTCAGCAGCAAGATGATTTATGGAATGGCGCTGCTACTTGGACTCACCTTCCCGATTTTTTTCATCAATGCGAAAGAAGCGCTGAACAGCAAAATCATGTACCGCAGGGAGATTGAAAAGATGACAACCATCCCGGTCATCGGGGAAATCTCGCACAACAAGAACAGGAACAAACCGCTGATTGAAATCAACAAACGAAGTTTTGAAGCGGAAGAGTTCCGAAAACTCCGGATCGCCCTGCTCTATCTGGGCATCGATGCGCTGCACAAAAAGAAGATCCTGGTCACCTCCAGCATACCCGCCGAGGGCAAGAGTTTCATCGCCGCCAATCTGGCCATCAGCCTGGCTACCACAGGAAAAAAAGTGGTGCTTGTCGATCTGGATATCCACAACCCCAGTATGGGAAAGCTGTTCGACAAGGAAAGCCATAAGGGGGTCAGTGATTTCCTGGTTGATGAAGCCAGAATCAAGGAGATCATCACGTCCACGGACACCCGCAACCTCTCGTTCATTCCTGCCGGTAATATCCAGGAAAACCCCTCTGAAATCCTGCTCAACGGGAAAATCGAGGAACTGGTCCACCGGCTTGAAAAGGATTATGATATCGTCATCATGGACAGTGCTCCGACCATCTTCATCACCGATGCTTTCCACCTGACCAACCTGGCGGATGCCACACTCTATGTGGTTAGACACAACCATACGCCCAAACAGGTCATCAAAAGGCTGGACGAAAGTGTACAGGTCAACCCCCTGAATAATCCCGCTATCGTCTTCAACGGTGTCAAAATCAGGGGATTCCTGAAAACCGGGTATGGGTATGGATACCAATATGCTTATACCAAGTACGGATACGGCAAGAATACGTACGGCTCAAAGAAAAAATAAAACCGGCCTGGACAGGAAAATCATTTAGCGAAACCCGTAGTCCAGGGGGGAATCAGCTGAGCGAGTGCCCAACCATGAAGAAATGACTGCCCAAAAGGGTATTGAATCGGCCAACAGGGTATTGAATAGGCCGGATCAGACCCAAACTGACAACAGCATATGCTAAACAATTTAAAAAACCGTCTGATTGAAAATTACTTAGGATTTCAAGTCGCTCTTTATCAATGAACAAGCGTTTCCGGGTTACTTTTCAGTTGCCGCTTATCCTTCTCGACCTGTTCATGCTCAACCTCACCTTTGGTCTGGCCAGGTGGGTTCTGCATGAAAAACTCATCGACGATGATCCGATGGCCTATATGACCCTGCTGGTCACACTGAACTTATGCTGGCTGTTCACGGGACTTGGACTGCGGTTGTATGCGGAAGACAAAATCAGCGTTTTCGAGGACTTTACCAAATCAACGGCACAGACCTTCCTGCTTTGGGTCATCGGAATTCTGGTCTATCTTTTCTTCTTCCGAAAATTCAGCATTTCCCGAACATTGATCGTTTTTCTTTTCTCGGGATATGGCCTTGGCCTGTTGCTGAACCGGTTCATCTATCTGGGACTCTACTATCATTTCAAATCAAGGAATTTTCTGCGCAACCGGGTGATGATCATCGGTTATAACGATACTGCCAAAAAACTCGAACATTATTTCAATGAGGAGGGTGTGAATTACAACCTGGTGGGCTTTACGGAAAATACCGAAAAAATCACCGAGCTGACAACCCGGCCGATACTGGGAGATGTCCAGGCCTCCATAGCAACCGCAAAGGAACATGACGTGCAGGAGATCTTCTCCACCATCATGCCCGAGCAGGACGGGACCATCTACAGCATGATGAGCGCTGCCGAAAAAGCCTGTATCCGATTCAAGGTGGTGCCCGACTTCTCCTATTTCATCAACAAGCCGGTCCATATCCGTTACTTCCGTGACCTTCCCGTATTATCGCTGCGTGAAGAACCGCTTGACGATATGGGCAACCGTATTAAAAAGCGGATTCTCGATCTTTCGGTCAGTTTTCTGGTGACGGTATTCATCCTGTCCTGGCTTGTTCCGCTGCTCGGTTTGCTGATCAGGCTGGAATCAAGGGGCCCCGTCTTTTTCGTACAGGTCCGGTCGGGCCGAAACAACCGGACCTTCCGTTGTTACAAGTTCAGAAGCATGACGGTGAACAAGGATGCCGACAAGATGCAGGCAACCCGGAATGATGCGCGCATCACCCGCATCGGGAAATTCATACGGAAAACAAGCCTTGATGAATTCCCACAGTTCTTCAACGTGCTGAAAGGCGAAATGAGCCTGGTAGGGCCAAGGCCGCACATGGTAAAGCACACAACCGATTACGCCAAAATCGTGGACCAGTTCATGATCAGGCAGTTTCTCAAGCCCGGTATCACAGGCTGGGCACAGATCAACGGGTACCGCGGGGAAATCAAGGATGATGCCGCCATACAGATGCGCGTGAACAATGACCTGTGGTACCTGGAGAACTGGAACATCTGGCTGGATATCCGTATCCTGTTTTTGACGGTGTACAAGGTGTTTGCCGGTGATGAGAAGGCCTATTAAGCCCTTTTGATTACTGCATGGCCTAGGACCGAACCCTTCTATTGAGAACAACTGATTCCGCTCCCGGCGTGACTCAGAAGGGCGAAGCCCTGTCATCTACTTTCAACGAGCAGAGAAAAGGCATACGTGAGTTTTCAGGAATACGTATCCAAAAATCACAGCCATCAAGATTAATGATTACCGGGCACCCAAGACCTAAAAGATGATTGCAGCGCTGTTCAAAAAAATCCTGTCCGGCGATTCAAGATCAGCACGTGCAGGAAAACAAGTCCTGCTTTCCTTTATCCTGCAGGCAATAAGCATCGGGGTAGGACTACTCTATGTACCCCTCCTGCTGAATTACCTCTCACAGGAAAAGTACGGGATCTGGCTCACGCTCACCTCGATCATTGGATGGGTAAGTTTTTTTGATATCGGGCTGGGTAACGGGATGCGGAACAAGGTGGCGGAATGTATCGCCCTGGGCGAGCATGAAAAAGCCAACAAATATGTG
Organism: uncultured Ferruginibacter sp.; assembly: GCA_964655055.1. Lineage (GTDB taxonomy): Bacteria > Bacteroidota > Bacteroidia > Chitinophagales > Chitinophagaceae > Ferruginibacter. The sequence goes on along the minus strand of CAZZLI010000073.1, from coordinate 2,873 downwards.
AGTACCACCTACGTCCTGCTGACCATCATATTCAGCGGCTTCCTCCTGCTGTTCTGGCTGGTCAACCCATGGATCAACTGGAACCAGGTATTGAACAGCCCTTCCATTCCGGAGAAGGAATTAGCCCAACTTGCCGGAATCGTATATACCTTTTTCATCCTGAGATTCATTGTTCAACTTACAGGTGTGATCTATATCGCCGATCAGAAGCCTGCGGTGAACAATGCGGTGAACGCAATCGCTGGAATTGTATCATTAGCGGGCGTTTACCTGCTGATGAAAACCACCGCAGGCGGGAATCTGGTGTTGCTTGGAACAATTGTTTCGGCTACACCTGTGATCCTCTTCATTGTACTTTCTCTCTGGGCATTTTCTCGCCGTTACAAATATCTTAAACCGTCCCTGAGGCATGTTGACTTCTCCTTAAGCAAGGATCTTTTGTCGTTAGGCGGCCGGTTTTTCTTTCTGCAGCTTTCCGCCGTCATACTCTATTCGACAACCAGTTTTTTCATCACCCAGTTTTACGGACCTGAGGAAGTCGTAGTTTACAACCTGTCGTTCAAATATTTCCAAATGCCCATCATGGTGTACACCATTGTCCTGTCGCCATTATGGTCATCGGTGACCAATGCCTGGGTATCCGATGATTTCGACTGGTTGCGGGCTACCATGCGAAGGCTGAATTATGTATCGGCGGCCTTTATCGCCCTCATCATCATTATGATCTTCTGCGCCGATTTCGTTTTCGAAATCTGGGTGGGCAAAAAAGTGTCGGTTCCCCTGGAGCTCAACATCCTGATGGCGGTGTACTCCGCCATGAACATCTTTGTTGCCCCTTATTCCTATTTCATCAACGGAACGGGGAAACTCGCCCTGACCATGCTTTTCTCGGCAGCAGGTGTTTTATTGTATTTCATTTTCGTGTACCTGTTCGGACACAGTTTCTCCGACAGCACGGGGATTCTGCTGGCCATAATCGTACCGTATGTGCTTTCCGCCACCTTGCAGCCGATCCAAACCTATCAATTGCTCCAAAAGCGGGCCAAAGGAATTTTCCTCAGATAGGTTACCGCCGTTGACCTTGAGCTGAATATCCAAAATGAAATGGATTACTTTTTTTTCGAAAACATCTTCCATAGGATATACGTATCTGATTTTTGGACTGTTGATCATCAACCCGTTGATTGAAATCATCAACCTCCAGTTTGGCGTCCCTATCTCCTACTCCCTGCTCGACGGGATGCTGTTCCTTTCACTATTGATCGTAGCAGCGCTATTCACCCGTAAACTGAAAGCCACTTCTTTCGAGAACCGGTATGCCAAGGTCGTGGTGCCCCTGTATCTTATCTACCAGATCAGCATCGTCCTCAGGGTGTTTGTAAACGGAGAAGGCATGTCGGTGAAATATTTTATCACCAACCAATATATCCTCTGGCCCATGGTGATTCCGTTCCTCTTTTTCTTTGACAAAACAACCGAGTCCCTGGTCCATCTGACAAAAACACTTTTTCTGATGGGGACGCTTTTTTTAGTGATTTCTGCCGTGGATGTTCCTTTGTTGACCAGCCGACTAACGGGAGAGCCGCTGATGGGTTGCCTGGCACTTCCTATCGGTTTCGTCCTGTTCAATACAAATTATTTCAGCAGGAGAAAACGATGGTTGGCCCTGCTTGTGGTTCTGGTTGCCCTGTCCACCAGCATATTCCTCGCCCGAAGAAGCCTGGTCCTGACCTTCGGACTTTTTCTTTTGGCAGCATTCATCATACAGCTGAAAACCGCCAAAGCAGCCGTATGGATAAAATCACTTCCGGTATTGGCCCTTGTCATCTGCATGTTCATCGTCTATTCAGATACCATCATTCCGAAAATGACAGAACGGATCAATGAACGAATGACCGAAGATTCCAGAAGCTATGTGGTCAACAACTTCTTCAATTCGATGGAAAAAGATTGGGTGTTCGGCAAAGGCATGAACGGCAAGTACTATTCACCGATAGACGAAACGGCTTATGTGGAAGACGGCGTGAAGTTTGATGAAATCGAATTCCGCGATATGATTGAGAACGGCTATCTCCAATCCATACTCTCCGGAGGCATCGTGAATGTTGTTCTTTTTCTGTTAACGATATTGCCTGCGGCGTTCCTTGGCCTATTCCGGTCATCCAACAGTTTTACCAAAGCGTGCGGACTCACAATTCTTTTGTTTGCCGTGGACATGATTGCCTACGGGCTGCCCAGGCTGACCACCCAGTACCTGCTCGTATGGATTTCCGTTGGGGTCTGCTATACCCATAGCCTGAGAAATCTGGATGAGGAGGAGTGGATCAGCAAATTCAACCCAAACACGATGGCATGAGAATACTTTGGTTCACGCATACACCCGCAGCGGCATCTGCCGAATTCGGCTACACCCATGCCGGGGCCGGCTGGATCACCTCGCTGCAGCAACTGCTGACGGAAAAGTCGGACTGCACCCTGGGCATCTGCTTTTTCTACGACGGCTTTGCGTACAAAAAAATCACGATTGACGGCGTTGCGTATTTTGGTATGCCGCTCAAGAAAGGGAATGCCCTGATGCGGTTATTGAACCGCCATGGAAATGCCCTGAACGACGAAGACAGTACATATATTGAACAGGTCATCCGGGAATTTGCACCCGATATCATCCAGGTGTTCGGTACCGAAGTCGGCTACGGAAAAATCATACCCCCAATCCACCGGAAAACAATTTTCCACTTACAGGGACTGCTGACCCCGATAACAGAGTCGTTTTTTCCGAGGGGAATCACCATAAAAAATACGATACGCAAAGACAGCCTTGCCGATCTGGCAAGGGGCATTTCCATTTACCACCTGTACAAATGGTTTGTCAA